>JAKSJM010000030.1 GCA_024398075.1 Bacteroidales bacterium
TCTCCCGCGCAGGACGCGACCCCGACAGATACGCCGTTTCATCCGGGTCGTGGCAAGGCGAGTAGCGGTGGGCGCGGCAGAGGGTGGGTGGCGGACCTTTCGTGCTGCGCACTTCATCCCCCTCGCGCTGCGCGCTACGGACCCATTCACGAGGCCATGGGCGGCCACGGGTCCGCCATCCCACCCTCCGCCAGCGCTCCACCGACACTTGCGCAAGCACAGCGCGCAAAAAAGCGATTCTGTGCGCAAGGGTGGGCAGCCCGGCAGGGGCTGGGCCTAGCGAGCCAGAGATAGCCGGCACAGGGAGGCGGCACAGGACCTAGCGGGGCTGGTAGATGAAGGACTTGAAGTCGGCGTAGGAGGTGGAGGCGGGGGCGGTGGTCACGGCATACATGCCGAGGACGACACCGGTGAAGCCGCCTGCGGTCTCGCTGCTGAGGAAGCGCATGTCGAGGTGGCCGAGGTACTCGTAGGACTTGCCGGCGTCGGCGCAGTAGAAGTCATAGCCGGTGGCTGTGGCCTCGACCTTGAGGCGGGCTGAGTTTGAGGACAGAATCATCTCCTGCTCCACGTGCTTGAGGCCGTAGAGGGTGTACTGGAGGGTCACAGCGACGGGACTGTAGCCCAGCTGTGTGCTTGGGTACTTCTTCAGGAAGAGGTCGGCGTGTGCCTGTGGGCACATGTAGACCGTGAGGCCGGCTTCGAGCTCGGACATGGCCTTGGAGTCCATCTGGACCTCAGTCTCAAGGGAGAATGCCTGATGCTCCTGGCGATGGGCGATGAAGGTAGGCGAAGTGGCGTCGTCGAGAGTGACGGTAGTCGGCACGAGACGGAGCGCGCCGCTCGACATGAAGTGGTAATTCTCCATGCGAGGGTTGTTCAGCCACATCCATTCTGGACCGAACTCCTTGGTAATGAGAAGGTTCTTTGGTTTGTCAGGGTAGCTCTTCTGCGGAAGGGTCTTCACCTCTGGATTATCGAGATAGACGAGGCCACCATCTCCCACCTTAGGCCACTCCCCTTCTGGCCAGTCGACTGGCACGAGGAAGGTCTCGCGACCCATGACGTGGTGGCCATTCTCCATGCGGAATCCCAGACACACGAGCCACCAGCTGCCATCCTGCGCCTGCACCATGTCCGCATGGCCAAGGCCCTGGATAGGGCTCTTCTGTCCACGCTGGCAGAAATGGGTCAGGATAGGGTTTGCTGGATTTGCCTCGTAAGGACCATATATATCGCGGCTACGGGCAATGGTGACGCTGTGTCCTATCTCGGTGCCGCCTTCAGCGATCATGAGATAGTACCAGCCATCTTTCTTGTAAATATGTGGAGACTCAGGGTATCTGCCGCCAAGGCCTCCCCAGATGCGGCGCGACTCTGAAAGACGCTCTCCACTCTTAGGGTCAATGGTACAGAGCGAAATGCCATCTTCAGGGTTTGAGACCATGTAGCAGACGCCATCCTCGAAATAGAGAGATGGATCGATGCCTCCCTGCTCGAGCCATACGGGCTCGGACCACTCGCCCTTGGGATCATCGGTGTACACGAGGAAGTTGCCCTTGTCACTGACATTTGTCGTGATCATGTAGAAGGTACCCGCATCGTAGCGTATGGTAGGGGCATAGATGCCACTCGAGAAGGTGGCGCCCTGAAGGTTCAGCTGCGAGGAGCGAGTGAGGACATTGCCCACCTGAGTCCAATGCACCAGGTCGCGGCTCTGGAAGAGAGGCACGCCCGGAAAATACTGGAACGAGCTGTTGACCAGATAGTAGTCATTACCGACACGGCAGATGCTTGGGTCCGGATGGAATCCCGGGATGATGGGGTTCTGGTAGCCTTTCTGTACCTGCGCCGAGCACAGCACTGACATGGCCAGCAGGATGGTGGTCAATATCTTCTTCATACAATGTTATGTCTATGCAAGGTGTATGCCCGCCTGCTCGCACTTTTCGCGCATCTCGGCAGGCCAGATGCTGCTCTGGATTTCGCCGATGTGTGCCTTGCGAAGAAGGAACATACACAGACGAGACTGGCCGATACCGCCTCCAATGGTGCAAGGAAGTTCGCCAGCAAGCAGCTTGCTGTGATAGTAAAGATTCTTCTTCTGATCTTCACCCTTGATGGCGAGCTGCTTCTCGAGCGACTTCTCGTCCACACGGATTCCCATGCTGGACACCTCAAATGCGCTCTCGAGCACCTCGTTCCACACCAGAAGGTCGCCATTCAGGTCCCAATCATCGTAGTCAGCGGCGCGGCCATCGTGCGAATGGCCATCGGAAAGAGCCTTTCCGATGCCGATCACGAACACAGCGCCCCACTTGCGCACGATCTCATTCTCGCGCTGCTTAGGGGTGAGACCTGGATACATGTCGAGAAGTTCCTGAGCAGTAATGAACTGGATCTCTTCAGGAAGCTGTGGAACTATCTGAGGAAACTCAACGAAAAGCTTGTTCTCAGTGACCTTTATGGCCTCGTATATACGGCGGACCATCTTTTTCAGGAAGTCCAGATTCCTGTCCTCGCGACGAATCACTCGCTCCCAGTCCCACTGGTCCACGTAGATGGAGTGGATGTTGTCGAGCTCTTCGTCTGGACGAAGGGCGTTCATGTCGGTGTACAGGCCACGGCCTGGCTGGACCTTCATCTCGGCGAGCTTGAGTCTCTTCCACTTCGCGAGCGAGTGGACAACCTCAGCGCGCTGCTCGCCCATGTCCTTGATAGGAAATGCCACCGGGCGCTCCACGCCATTCAGGTCATCATTGATACCAGTACCGGAAAGAACCATCATAGGCGCTGTCACTCTAAGGAGCGACAGCTGCGCAGAAAGATTCTCCTGGAACATGTCTTTCACGGCCTTGATGGCCTTTTCTGTATTTTCCATGCCTCCGAGGAGGTCACAGTAGTGTGGGGGAATGAATAAGTTCATAATTATTTCGGTTCTGCGTCGACTCCAGTGGTGATAGTGGTGAGTTTATGGTGCTTGAACCAGGTTCCATAAATCTCGCTTACATTTCCCGCTGTCATGAACGCCTTGACATTGTTTCTCTTGAGGAACTCCATGAGGTCGGAGAACTCGTCCTTGGTGAGGATCACCTGGATCTCAGTCTGAGTCTCGCCGGAGTAGCCGCCCTTGATCTCATAGATGGAGCATCCGCGCACGAGGTCATTTATGATGAACTGACGGATGAGGTCATTCTTCTCCGAAATGATGCAGACACGCTTGCGTCTGTTCAAGGTATCGGTGAAGTAGTCCACCACGACTCCATTGATCCAAGTGCCGATGAGGCCGATGATGACCATACGGAATGGATTGATGGCAAATGCCGTGCAGCAGATGATGGCTCCCGCGATGGAAACCGATGCACCGATATCGAAGTGGAAATACTTGTTCACGATCTTTGCGAGGATGTCGAGGCCTCCCGTAGAAGCGTTGATGCTGAACATCAGAGCCTGGGCTGCACTGAGCAGGAGCACGAAGCAGCAAAGGTCAAACCAAGGGTCTCCCATCACTGAAGGAGCTCCGGTGGCGGCGTTCATCACCGCAAAGTTCTGCCATGGAGCCACCTTTTCCCAAAGACCGGTGAAAGGTCCAAGGATGAGGGCCGTGTAGACAGTCTTCACGCCGAACTCCTTGTTCACCATAAAATACGCCATGATAAGCAGGATGACATTTATCACCAGGATGGTCGTCGAAAGCTTGATCTGTATGCCAATGGCCTCGAAAATGCCCACGAGTACAATGGAAAGACCGGAGATGGTACCGATGATAAGCTTCGACGGCACGAGGAAATAATAGACGGCAGCCGATGTCACGAGCATACCTAAAGTCATGATAATGAGTTCCTTCCAGAACTTCCAAGTCTTGATGTAATCAAGAGCCTTCTTCAAGGCGTTAGTGATGGTGGTCATTAGATGTATGTGTTTAGCACACAAAAATAATCAATTTTTCTATTTCTTCACACCCATGAACGCCACGTATGAACCCCTATCATAGCCTTCCTGTGGCTCCTCAACCCTCTCATTGGAGAAGTGAGGGTCGGCGGTAAGGCTCTGCATGAAGCTGATATCCTGGAAGCCAGCCTCACGGATAGGATCCGTGCTTTCCTTGGTGGTGCGCCACCTGGCCTCCTTCACAAGCTCGATAGGATAAGGCATGTTCGGAGACACATCGCTAAGAAGCGGGTGCTCCCAGGTGCCCAGGACCATTGCCAGATTATAAAGTATGCCATAGGCGCTCTCCTTTGGAACATCTACCACGACTATGCGTCCGCCTGGACGAAGCGCAGCGTAAGCCTTCTTGAAGGCCTTCACGAGGTCATTCATGTAGCAAGGGCAGCCATTGAAAAGCACTGTATCAAAGAGTTCCACGCCATAGTCCGCATCCTCTGCAGTGCCGATTTCCACCTCGAAACCACGCTTTCTCGCGATCTCCGCCATGCCCTCGGCAGGCTCTATGCAGCGCTTGAAGGTCACGCCGTAGTCGCGCTTCAGCGACGACTCGAAAAGCGCGCTTCCGCAGCCGATGGAAAGCACTTCGCCCGCATCTTTCAGGCAGGCAGCCACTAGCTTGAGCTCGGTCTCAAAGACCACGCTGTTTGCCATGAACCAAGCATCGTAGTCCGATGCATACTTGTCAAAATTCTGATATCCCATAGTTTAATGTATTCTCCAAAAATGATCCACAGGGCCATGTCCATGGCCTATCTGATAGTCCGCTCCAGCCTCGATGGCCTTCGCGATATAGTCTTTCGCAGCACGGGCAGCATCGTCCAGATCGAGGCCCTGCGCGAGGTACGAGGCGAACGCTGAAGACAGCGTGCAGCCGGTACCGTGGGTATTTGCCGAATGGATGCGCTTCGAGTGAAGCTCTATGCAAGTGTCCTTCTCCGCGTTGTAGAAGATGTCGGTGAGGTCCTCCTCTGTGAGGTGACCAGCCTTCATGAGTACGGAAACCTTGCCTCCACAAGAGAGCTTGCGGGCGATGGCAGGAAGGTCAGCCTGCGAGCGTATCTTCTCTCCCGCCATGATCTCAGCCTCCGGGATGTTCGGTGTGATGACGCGCGCCATAGGTACGAGCTCGCGGATGAGGACGGCGATAGCCTCGTCCTCGATGAGCTTGTGGCCGGAGGTGGCGACCATCACGGGGTCAAGGACAATGTTCTTGACGCCATGGTCAATGAGCTTCTGCTTCACGCACATGATCACCTCCTCGCTATGGAGCATGCCTATCTTCACAGCATCTGCGCCAATGTCCGAGAGCACAGCATCTATCTGTCCTCCAAGTATTTCCACAGGGACAGGATGCACGGCTTCCACGCCGACGGTATTCTGGACCGTAACTGCGGTGATGGCACTTGCGGCATAGCCACCTGTCGCGCTGATGGACTTGATGTCGGCCTGGATGCCAGCGCCGCCACCAGAGTCGCTACCAGCTATCGTAAGTACTCTTGGGTAAGTTTTCATTTTATGTAATCGTAATTCTTTTCTTCACCTCTGTAACCATAGTCCCAGAAGGCGTATTCCATGAGAGTGCCGTCAAGGAAAGCCTTGTCCATCTGGATCAAGGTCTTCTCGGAAGCCTCTGCAGCGTATTTGTCTATGACTTTCAGCAGGTCCTCGACTCCCTTCGTAAACGCCTCATTTCCATACTCCTGAATCCACTCTTTGTATGGATTCCCCTCAAGTTTGGCAATCTTCAGGATATGAAGACCGACTTCATTGTATATCCACATGCAAGGAAGGATGGCGGCGAACGCCACAGGCAGCACACCTGTGTTTATGCCACTCATGATCCTGTGGTTATATGAAGAGGTCACGAAGGAAGACGGCACGTCCAGCTCCATCCCGAACCTCTCGATGAGAAGCTCGTGCATGGCCTTCTCCCCTTCCAGACCGTCCTTTGCAAACTGTACGAAGGTCTGCTTAAGGTCTTCATCCGGAATCATGTCAGCGACAGCGAACATATGGTCGGCGTAGTCGCGAAGATATATCTCGTCCTGGGCAATGTATCTGGAGAAACGCTCCGCGGTAAGGCTTCCATCAGCGATGTCCTTGATGAAAGGAAGGCCAATGATATCGCCGTAAAGCTTCTGGGCCTTTGCCCAGATGCGCTCCGTCCACCTCTGGGGAGCGGGAGCGGAGGCATCCACGATGCCGAGCAGCTCGCGGGAAGCCGCGCAAGGGTCAGGCGCGCACACGATGGCGCTGACCACAGCGATGCCATCGGTGCCGCAGCGCATGACGTCAGCGGCGGTCCTGGCATTCATGCCGCCAATGGCCACGCTAGGATGGCGCGAAAGCTTGACCGCCTGCGCCAGGCCCTCCAGGCCGAAAGGCGCAGCGGTGTCTGTCTTCGTCGTGGTGGAATAGATAGGTGATACGCCTATGTAGTCGACATCGAGTTCATTGGCCTCAACGACCTGCTCCATGTTCTCCACCGACAGGCCGATAATCTTGTCCGGACCGAGCAGCTTGCGCGCGATGGCGTAAGGCATGTCCGACTGTCCGATGTGCACGCCATCCGCATCGCATGCGAGCGCGACATCCACTCTGTCGTTTATGATAAGCGGTACCCCATAAGGCTCCAGGGCCTTTTTCATGGCAATGGCGAGCTCCACGAAGTCGCGCGTATCGGCGTCCTTCTCGCGCAGCTGAACCATGGTGGCGCCACCCTCGACTGCCTGCTTCACGATGTCGAGTATATCCCTGTCACCGGCGAGTGGTCTGTCGGTGACAAGGTACAGTCTCAAATCCTCTCTACGCATGTTACTGGCGGATAAGAAGAGCGTCCGCAGCAGCATCTGAGGTGCTGAGCGCGTCCATGAACTTCACGGCGAATGTGCCCGTGCCGCCTGCGCTTACAGCTGCGGCCTTCTCGCCGGCCACGCCCCACAGCGCCATGGCATTCAGCGCAGCGGTGAACGGATCGCTGTCCACAGCAGCGAATGCGCCTGTGACAGCGGTGGCAGAGCATCCCATCACGGTCACCTTGGACATGATAGGGTCGCCGTTTCTCAAGGTCTCCACACGCTCACCGTCGGTGATGTAATCGGTGGCTCCGCTCATGGAGACGATGGCTCCGGATGCCTTCGCAAGGGCCTTCGCAGCCTCTACGACGTCATCGCTGGCCATGGACGAATCCACGCCGCGTGACTTCTCGACGCAAACGCCCGCTAGGCACGCGATCTCAGAGGCATTGCCCCTGATGATGGTAGGATGAAATCCGATGAGTTCCTTGCAGATCTGGGTCCTGGCTGTGCTGGCGCCGGCGCCGACTGGGTCGAGCACCCATGGCTTGTGAAGCCTGTCAGCGGTGGCAGCGGCGATGCGCATTCCCTCCATCTCGTTCTCGTCGAGACAGCCAATGTTTACGGTCAATGCGCTGGCGATGCCGACGATCTCCTCCATCTCTCCGGCATAGAAAGACATGAGAGGAGAAGCTCCGACTGCAAGCAGTGAGTTCGCGGCGAAGTTCATCGCCACATAGTTCGTGATGTTGTGGACAAGTGGGGACTGGCTCCTGACCAGGAGGCAGTCCTGAATGAATTTTTCAGTACTGATCATTTCCTTACGGCAGTATTAACTACATCAAGTTCAACGGGTATTTCTCAACAGGTCTGTCTGCCTGTACCCCGAATGATGCAAATATAGGTATTTCTGATGAAATCTTCTTATATTTGTGTATATGAAGAACTATCATTCAGCTCCTTCGTACTGGACGAAGACCGTCCGGTATGCCTGGTATTTGAAAATAATGACTAAATATATGCACATGAAACGAACTACAGCACTGTGGGCAGCATTGGTCTGCACTGCAGCATTGGCGCAGGGTGCGCCGAAAAATGACGAGGCCAGGCTCCTGCGTTTCCCCTCTGTAGGCGGAGACCAGATCGCATTCACCTACGCTGGTGACCTCTACACTGTCTCCATCAACGGAGGCGAGGCGAAAAGGCTCACTTCCGACATCGGATATGAGATGTTCTCACGCTTCTCTCCTGATGGCAAGACCATTGCCTTCACCGCGCAGTACGACGGAAACACAGAGGTCTACACCATCCCAGTCGAGGGTGGAGCACCGCAGAGAGTGACCTACACCGCGCTCGTCGACAGGGATAACATAGGCGACCGCATGGGACCGAACAACATAGTGATGTGCTGGACCCCGGACGGGAAGATCGTGTTCCGCACGAAGTGGTACACCTTCTCAGGCCTTAGAGGACAGCTCTACACAGTGAATCCTGATGGCTCGAAGATGACCCAGATCCCGACCACGGAAGGTGGCTTCTGCTCATTCAGCCCTGACGGGAAGAAGCTCGCGATGAACAGGATGTTCCGCGAGTTCCGCACCTGGAAGTACTACCGCGGTGGCCAGGCAGACGACATCTGGATAAACAAGGTGGGCACCACCGAACTGAAGAACATCACAAATAACGACGCTCAGGACATCTTCCCTATGTGGGTGGGAAACGAGATCTATTTCCTCTCTGACAGGGATAGCATCATGAACGTGTTCTGCTACGACACGAAGACCGAAAAGATAGCGAAAGTCACTGACTTCAAGGAGTATGACTGCAAGTTCCCTTCTTACTCGAAGGACTACATCGTGTTTGAGAACGGAGGCTACATCTACAAGCTCTCCACCAAGGACAAGAGCTGCGAGCAGGTGCACGTGAGCCTCAAGGCAGAGGGGATCTACGCTCGCAGCGAGTGGCTCGGCCGCGCAGAAGGAAACGCCCTGCGCCCTACGTCATTGTCCCCTGACGGACAGCGCGTCCTCGCCACGATGAGGGGCGACATTTTCTCGCTCCCTGCAGAGGAAGGCGCCACCTACAATCTCTTCCCTTCTTCGGGATCGCAGGAGCGAGAGCCACGTTGGTCGCCTGACGGCTCACAGATCGCCTACATCTCCGATGCCAGCGGCGAGTACCAGGTCTACGTCATGGACTCACAGGACCCTTCGAAGAAGACCTGCCTCACCTCGTTCAAGGACGGCTACCCTCAGTCATTGAGCTGGTCACCTGACTCAAAGACGCTTTATTTCACCATGGAAAAACTTGACGCATACGCACTTGATGTAGCGACCAAGTCGCTCAAGCAGATCTTCAAGGGTGACTATAGCGGCATGCGTGGCTACGAAATCTCGCGCGACGGCAAGTACATCGCCTACAGCACAGAAGGCTCGAACGGCATGTCGGTAGTCTGCATCTACGACATTGCCGCAGGCAAGCATCACACAGTCACCACCCCATGGTACAGCTCATCTTCGCCAGTGTTCAGCGAGGACGGCAAGTACCTCTTCTTCACCTCACAGAGAGAGTTCCAGTCGCATTACTCGCGCGTGGAGTGGAATGCAGCATACGACGTGCAGTCGAGCATCTTCGTGCTGCCTCTCACCAAGGAAGCCGCAAACCCTACCATCATGAAGGGCAATGAGTACGGCCAGGCATCCGCCAAGCCAGAGCCTAAGGGCAAGGGCGAGGGCGAGAAGAAGGAGGTCAAGGGCGTCAGCATTGACTTCGACGGCATCGTGGAGAGAGCGACAGCCCTTCCTCTGCCTGCTGGCATGTATATGCTGATCGCAGGCTTCGGCGATGACCTCTACTACTCAGCCATGGGCGAGATGAAGAAGTATTCGCTGAAGACAAACAGCTCATCTCCAGCCAGCAAGGCGCGCGTGATAGCGCTCTCCGGCGACAAGAAGAAGGCTGTCATCAGCGAAGGCGGAAAGACATACGTCAGCGCAGCGCCTGCATTCTCTGCAGGCAAGAAAGCAGTGCCTACCACAGAGGCATCAGTATATGTAGACTACCACGCAGAGTGGGAGCAGATCTTCAATGAGACCTGGCGCGTGTACCGCGACGGCTTCTACGTGAAGAATATGGTCGGCAAGGATTGGAACAAGATCCACGACAAGTACGCCGCACTGCTGCCTTATGTAAGCCATAGGCAGGACCTTACCTATATCATTGGCGAGATGATCGCAGAGCTCGCGACTGGCCATTGCTATGTCACCACAGGCCAGGTAAAATCGCCAAAGAGAGTGGCCACAGGCCTTCTGGGAGCCAAGTTCTCGAAGGACGACAAGTCAGGAGCATTCCGCATCGACCACATCTTCAAGGGTGCTGAGTGGGATGTGAATGTGGCTTCGCCTCTCGCGGCACAGGGCCTCGGCGTGAAGGAGGGTGACTTCATCCTCTCGGTCAATGGTCAGGACTGCAAGGACATGGTTTCCATCTACCAGGCCCTCATCGGCAAGGTAGGCGCCACCGTAGCTCTCAAGGTGAACTCCAAGCCGTCCGCTGATGGTGCAAAGACCATTTACGTGAAGCCGATAGCATCGGAGAGCAAGCTCGCCTACTACGAGTGGGTGAAGGGTAACATAGAGAAGGTCGAGAAGATGTCAAATGGTGAGATAGGCTACATCCACATCCCTGACATGAGCACCGAGGGCCTCGACATGTTCACCAAGCTCTTCTACAACCAGCTGGACAAGAAAGCCCTCATCATCGATGACCGCATGAATGGCGGTGGCAATGTCTCCCCTATGATCATCGAGCGCCTCCAGAGAGAGGCATACCGTCTGAACATGTACAGAAATGGCGGCAAGCAGACCCATACCGTCCCTCAGCAGACTTTCCATGGTCCAAAGGTCTGCCTCGTGGACAAGTATTCTTCTTCAGATGGCGACCTCTTCCCTTATGGCTTCCAGAAGATCGGACTTGGTCCAATCATCGGAATGAGGACCTGGGGAGGCATCGTCGGCATCTCAGGCTCAAAGCCTTACGTAGATGGACAGGATGTCCGCACTCCATTCTTCACCTCATACTCTATCGAGGGTGAATGGATAGTGGAGAACCACGGCGTCGACCCTGACATCGTCGTGGACATCAACCCATTCGAGGACTTCAAGGGCACAGACGCCCAGCTGAACAAGGCAGTCGAGTACCTCCAGAAGCAGCTCAAGTCCTACAAAGCTCTCCCTGGCGTCCCTGCGGACCCAGTGAGATAGCGGGACGCAAAAAGCCCTCGGGCGTGGCGAAGAGCGACGGGCCGAGGGCTTAGGGTTACCAGATGATAGAGACGAGAGCCTGGGATGGGATGCCGCACTTCACTGAGTGGGTGCCATCCTTGAAGACGATGGCCGTCGCGGAGCCTTCGTTGCAGACGATGACAGCGTGGGTGCCGTCTGGGTTCAGGAAGGCCTGATACATCAGGCCGGACTGGGTGTAGCCGGAGGCACCGATGCGCGTCGCGCCAGGCTTGATGACCTTGGACGCATGGGCTATGTTGTAGTAATGGCTCTGGCGGCTTGTGATGGTGTTTGTCGACGAGTTCATGGTCACAGCGCCGAAGCATGTCGAGCAGCCACCTGGACGCCATGGGCCTCCCTTGTCATCAAGAAGGAGATTCCACAGGGTCACGCCCATGTTGCCTCGCGACATGGTGTTCATGAAGATGTCGCGGAAGTCGTTGAGGAGGCACTTGGCGAAATCATAGTTCCATGTGCCAATGGAAGCCTCCGTGAAATAGATCTCCTTCTCGGGAGCCTTGTTCACGATATTTGTAAGCTCAGTGACTGAGCCGCCATAGTTATGCCAAGCGGAGCCAGCGACGTACTTGGATGCCTCTGGGTCGGCGTAGATGTTCAGAGGGTAGCTCTTCTGGTCGGCTACATTGTCATAATTGTAATTATGATCGAACACCAGGATCTTCGTGTGGATGCCCGCCTTCTCGAACGCCGGGCCGAGGGCTGTCTTGATGAAATCTCTCTGATCCTTCCATGGCATGTACATTGACATGGAATTTCCATGATTCAGCGGCTCATTCTGGATGGTCATCGCGTAGATGTTGAAGCCCTCCTTCTCCATGGTCTGGATCCACTTCACGAAGTAGGTGGCGTAGTCCTCGTAGCACTCTGCCTTGAGGCGGCCGGAGGTCCAGCTGTTGTAGTCAGCGGTGGTGTTCACCTGCCTCTTCATCCAGCGCGGTGCGCTCCACGGACTGGCGATGATCTTCACCTTAGGGTTTATGGCGTAGATCTCGTGAAGGACAGGGATGACTTCTTCCTTGTCCCACTTGTTAACGGCGAAGTTCTCTATGCCCTTCGTGTCACACCATGTGTACTCGTCCATACCGAAGTCGGACGAGCCGATGCTGACTCTGATGAGGGACACGCCGAGGCCGTCCTTCATGTCGAAGATCTCCTTGAGGAAGGTGGTCCTCGCCTCCTTGGTCATCTTCAGGAGGTTGTGGCTGGTAGAGCCGGTGATGGCGGCGCCGAAGCCGTCGATGGTCTGGTAGGTCTTAGCGTCTGAGATCGTGACAATGTTATCGGCCATGCCAGGGACCTTCTGGAAGGATATCTCTGACTTCTCAAAGGCCATCTTCTGGTCCGCAGTGGTCACGTACACGGTAGCCTTCCCCACCTCCACTGGCTCTGGGCCTGGGGTCTCGCCACCTGATGGTTTCTTCTCACAACTGCAGCTCAGACTGAGCAGCATGGACGCCGCCATGACGGCAAACATTGTCTTTTTCATATCTATCTAACTTCGAAATCTACAGGTTCTCCCGATGCGGAATCATTTGACACCCAGAGCTTAAAGTCACCACTCTCCACCTTGCAGGTCATATCGAGACCGTAGAAGGCAAGCTCGGCTACAGGGAGCTCGAAAGTCAATGTCTTCGTCTCACCTGGCTCGAGGGTCACCCTGGCGAAGCGCTTGAGCTCCTTCACAGGGCGTGCCACTGATCCTACCACATCGTGTACATAAAGCTGAGCCACCTCTGTGCCCTTCACCTTACCTACATTTGCAATATCGTAAGAAATCCTGATAGTTTCATCCTTTCCGTAAGAATTCTTGTCGAGCTTCACATTCTTGATCTCGAACTCGGTGTATGAAAGGCCATATCCGAATGGGAAAAGCGGGCCGTAACCGGAATCAAGATAGTATGTGGTGTTTCCAAGCGAGGTCTGGCCAGCCTGGAGAGGAATGTCTGCGAGAAGGGTCTCGGTGCCATTGCAAGGACGACCACCACGGTTGTGGTTGTAGTAGAAAGGCGCCTGGCCTGCCTCGACGAGCATGGTCATAGGGAGCTTTCCAGAAGGGGTCTCGCGGCCTGTGAGGAGGTCAGCGAGCGCCTCGCCACCCATGGTGCCCGGATGGAAGCAGTAAAGCATGGCGTCGCAGTTCTTGAGGTCGTCACCGATGGTGAGCTCACGGCCAGCCATGATGACAGCGACGACAGGCTTGCCTGTCTGATGCGCCGCCTCGATGAGCTGGCTCTGAGCGCCCTTGAGCCTGAGGTCCGACATGCTGTGGGCCTCGCCCGACATGATGGCCTCCTCGCCGACTACCACCACTACAGCATCAGCCCTGGATGCTGCTGCGCGCACCTTTCCGAGGTTTGCGGTAGAAAGGTCGCGTGTGCTGACGAGCACAGGCTCGTAGATGACATTGAAGTCCTTCTGCAGCGCGGCGAGAGGGGTCACGGTGTGCTCCTTCTGGCCATCGAAGGTCCAGGTACCCATCTGGTCGTATGGGTTGTCTGCCAATGGTCCACAGAGGAGAATAGTTTTTTTATTGGTTAAAGGTAGGATGTTTCCATCATTCTTAAGGAGGATAGCAGACTCAAGCGCAGCCTGCTTGGCTGCTGCGAGGTGCTCTGGAGCGTAGTCCATGGCACCCGCCTTCTGCTCATCCACATAAGGGTTCTCGAAGAGACCCATTCTGAACTTGAGGCGGAGAATGTTTCTCACAGCGCGGTCAATGTCCTTCTCGCTGACCTTGCCCTCCTTCACGAGTTCCTCGAGATGGGCAATGAATCCGAAGGACATCATGTCCATATCGACACCAGCGTTCAGCGAGAGCTCTGCGCTGTGCTTGAGGTCCTTGGCGAAGCCATGAGCGATCATCTCACCAGCTGAGTTCCAGTCGGTTACGACCATACCATCGAAGCCCCATTCGTTTCTGAGGACATCGGTGAGGAGCCACTTGTTTCCGGTAGAAGGGATGCCATCGTTCTCATTGAACGAAGTCATGAGAGTGAGCGCACCTGCGTCTACACCAGCCTTGAAGGCTGGGAGATAAGTATTTCTGAGTGAACGCTCAGGAATGGACACTCCATTGTAGTCGCGTCCGCCCTCGGCTGCACCGTATCCCACGAAATGCTTGATACATGCTGCCATGGAGGTAGGGTCCTGAGTGTCAGCGCCCTGGTAGCCGCGAACCATCGCGGCGCCCATGGTGGCATCGAGGTATACGTCCTCTCCGGAGCCCTCGGCGACGCGGCCCCAGCGAGAATCGCGGGCGATGTCGAGCATAGGAGAGAAGGTCCACTTGATACCATACGATGTCGCCTCGATGGCCGCAATTCTCGCGCCCTTCTCTACAAGCTCAGGGTCAAATGTGGCTGCCTGGCCCAATGGAATTGGGAATACAGTATGGAAGCCATGGATGACGTCACGCGAAGCGATGACTGGAATTCCGAGACGGCTCTGCTCGACAGCAGCCTTCTGGACAGCATTGATCTCCACTGGATCCACACAATTAAGGATGGATCCGCACTCTCCCTTGGCAGCAGCCTCGATGCTTGAATAGCCTCCCGAGAGCTGGTTCATCTGACCGATCTTCTCTCTAAGTGTCATCTTTGAGAGGAGGTCATCGACCTTCTTCTCGATAGGGTCCTTAGGTGCACAGCTGGCCGCACAAAGACAAAGCAAGCCCAAAGCTATGTTAAATAACTTTCTCATTGTATGGTATTTAAGTGATTTTCTAAACTAAATTTTCTGGAAGACTCTCACATAGTCTACCTTCATGGTCACAGGAAGCGCAGCCTCGTTCACGCCCTGTGCTCCGCCCCAGCTTCCACCCCATGCGAGGTTGAAAATGACATAGAAAGGAGCATCGTAAGGCCAGTCACGCACACCGGTGCCTGGATTCTTGTAGTAGAGGGTCTTCTTTCCGTCCACGTAGAACTGGAAGTAGTCTGGTGTCCACTCCATTCCGTAAGTGTGAAACTCTCCCTCGGCACCCTTGCAGTATACCTCCTTGGTCACCTGGGTATTGTTTGAATGGACATGGCCATCAGCATGGAGCGAAGATGACACATAGTCCTTGTGATAACCGACCTCCTCCATGATGTCGATCTCACCGTCATGAGGCCATGACTTGAAGTTTACAGGCATCATCCAGAATGCTGGCCATGTACCCTTTCCAGATGGAAGGCAGATGCTTGCCTCGACGTATGCGTACTGCCAGCCCTTCTTCACATTGCCGTAGACACGGCCTGAGTATATCTTACCATCCTCCTTGAAGCAATGGATTTCGAGATTTCCGTCCTTGATCTCAGTCACACGCTGTCCCTTAGGAGACTTGCCTGCGACATAATTCTGAAGCTCGTTGTTCACCCATCCGGCGTTCTTCACCTCATGGCTCCACTTGCTGACATCGAGGGTGCTGCCCTCGCTGAACTCATCCTGCCATACGAGCTTGTAACCCTGTGGAGTAGGGATTTCTGGTTCTGTGTATACAGCACCATCGGGCTTCTTGAAGTCTGCTGGTGCATTGAAACCCGACCATACCATGATCTTTGAGAGCCTTGGGTTTCCAGTACAATCGAGGTGCTTGAGATCGAAAAGTGAGCTGATGTCGAGTACCTCGAGATCATTGTCCGCACAGTCAAGGGAAGTAAGCTTAGGGAAGAGTGAGCAAAGCTCGCTCATGTCCTTGATGCCATATTTGTTTGCCTTGATCTGGGTGATGGATGCAGCCTCCACAGAAGAGAGGATGCCATCCTTGTCGGCGTCGTAGCCGTCGATGAGCGCTTTCATGAAGCCAGCGTCTGCTACCTTCACGGCCTCTACCTTATATGTCTGCTTTACAGGAACAGTCAGCTTTCCGCCACTGTAGTTCACCACTACATTTGACTCACGGTTCTGAAGTGCACTGTTCTCTGAAATGGTGACCTTGACCGTAGTCGTTCCCTCGGTGCCACCACCTGCAGAAAGCTTGATCCAGGTCTTGTCCTCTGCATAGATACCCCAGTCACAGTTTGCCGTGACTACAATGTCCTTGGTCACGCCCTCATAGGACGCAGTAATTGATTCTACTGAGACTGATACCTTGTCAGTCTTCACCTCATCAGGTCCTTTCTTATCACAGCCTGAAGAACAAAGCACCGTCATTGTGACGAATGCGAGAGTAATCTGCAGAAGTCTATTCATTGTCTGATATAATAAAATAAAAGAGAGGGGACGGGGACGCCCCCTCTCTTGAAAGCAAATCTTGATTATTTCTCCATGTGCTCCTGGAAGCAGATCTGTGTAGCAGATACTGTCTTACCTACTGGAACACGACCGAAGTCGAAGATTACGGTGAAGTCATTGTTTGACTGAGCCTGAGAGATCTTAGCCTTCTTGTATGTGAATGGAACACCAGCCTCGAGCTGAACGTTGCCATCATAGAAGAATGCATGAGGATCGCCTTCGCCCTCAGGGTTACCTGTAAGCTTGATGGTCACTGTCACATCCTCGTTGCAGAGGAGAGTACAGCAGAAGTCATAGATCTTCTCATTTGAGGTAGCGATACCTGTGTGAAGCTTGTTCTGACCCATCCACTCCTGACCACCAGTCTCGGCAGGGATAACAACTGAGAAATCATTGTTTGCACCGATCTCATACTCAGGGTTAAGACCACCTGCCCAGCTTGCTGGAGAGTACCAGAGCTCTGGAGTGATGGTAGCCTTTCTGTAGAGGTTGGTCTCGCCCTCGATGTCGTAGAAGGTCTCCTTCTTCTTGTCGCAAGCGAATGCGAAGGTACCGTCACCATTGTCAGTGATGGTCATCACATACCAGCCCTCAACGAATGCGTCACCTGACCAGATGTTACCGTTGTCTGAAGCAGCACCATTAGGGAAGCCATTGATTGAGAGATAGTCGTTTGCCTCTACTGAAGAGTACATGTCACCACCTACCTCAAAGCCCCAGTTAGCCTGGCCGAATACCTTGAAGTTAGGACCAGTGATGTAAGCTGTGAGCTGATACTTGTTTCCGTTCTTAGCGAATGGAAGGTCTACCTTCTCATCTGTGGTCCAGCCTGGCTCAGCGTTCTCCTGTGGCTTGTGGATACCGGTACCGATGATCCAGAGAGCCTTTCCATTGTCCCATGAAGCGGTCTCGCCGCCAGACATAGGAACTACCTTGAGCCAAGACTCGTTGTTGTAGATACGGTAGTCACCGCTCTCTGCGATGAACTTGCCATCCTCGAAGAAATCAGGATCCCACCATGTAGGCTCGATACCTACGAGTGAGATAGCCTCGCCCTTGGTGAGGCTGAGATCAGCCTTGCCACCTGCGAAAGGAACATCGTTGATCGCTGCGCTTGGAGCGGTGTACTCCATGACGGTGAGACGACGTACAGATACCTTGGTATCGTCAGCGTTTCCACCGAAGTCGAGAACGAGCTTCAATGCATCAGCATCCTTGCCACCTGAAAGGGTAACGCCCTTAACCATGTAGAGGAACTCCTTGCCTGCAGGAACTGCTACGCGGTCTGCACAGAGGAAGTTGTTGTCATCACCATCCTGGGTGAACTTGATGGTCACGCCTGGAAGGTCCTTGTTTGTCTGGATGAGACAAGAGATAGCGTACTCCTTAGAAGCAGAAACTGCGATGTTCTGGGTAGGAGTCATGAATACCTGTGCCTGCCACTGCTCTGAAGTAGCTGCAGGGAATGCAAAGGTATAGGTATCATCATTGTGTGTAGTCTCAGGATCAGCGATCTTATTCCAGCCTGGAGCGTAGTAGTAACCGATGGTTGAACCGCCCTCAGCATCAGCTGGCTTCCAGAGGTTAGCTGCAGACTCATAGTCGAGACCTGGAACAGCACCCTTAGGACCAAATACATAACGCCAAGAGATAGAGCCCTGGTCAGCGATGAAGGTAACCTTCTTCTTGGTGATGTCAAGGATCTGATAACGAGCCTCCTTGAGCATCTCTGGATTAGGGATGTAAGAAAGGTTCTTGCCCTCAGGAAGGACGAGATAGATCTCCTCGATACCAGCGTCGTTCCAAGCATTCTCAACTGTATAGTCGCACTCGAAAGCATCGATATCGACTACATAGTCCTCATCACCAGTCTTGAACTCTGGCTTGAATCCCGAATCCTTGTTTACATATGTCTTGCCATCACCTGGGTTGAACTTATACTTACCGTCAGCGGTGAAGCTGAGGACGTCATCATACATGCTGAAGCCAGCCTTCTCGTTTGCCTTTGCAGCCCACCAGTTGAGACCGTATCTGTCAGCGCTATATTCATTGGTACCCTTGGCACCACCACAACCGAAGTGATCGTCCTCATCGCAGAGCCAGTACCAATCCTGTACAGAAAGGGTCTGGTAGTAAGGAGCTGGATCGAATGGATCACGATATGTATTCTCGAGAGTGTACTCAACCATCTTTGAGCCGAGTGACACACCGTTTGCATTGTAGGCCTTGAGCTCTACAGTATGGGTACCTGCATCACGCATACGGAGGGTGATGCCGTTTCCGGTGTAAGCATACTTCTTGTTTGCCTTACCGTCAACCTTATCCTCACCGAAGATCCACATAGGCACTACGCCAGTCTCCTTGATAGAGAAGGTGACATAGTTTGTTGCCTGGTCTACAGTAATCTCTGGTGTGAGCTTGCCTGCCTCAGGAAGCTGAGTCTTGTCCGGAGTGATATACTCTGGAGCACAAGCGAAAGCAGACACCAACGCTGCTGCTGCAGCAAATATCTTAACTATATTCTTCATAATTCAATGTCTGTTTTAGCGAACTGGATATGGGTTCTGAACGAGATCACCATCCTTGTCCATCTCAGAGATCTGGATAGGCCAGTACTTAAGGTCCTCAGTCCAGTCATACTCACGGTAAGCATGGTTGTTTGCCTTGAGAACCTGTGAAGCCTTGCCTGTACGGACGAGATCCCAGTAACGCTTACCCTCAGATACGAACTCCTTGTGGCGCTCCTCGATGATGTTATCAAGAGTGCAGTCGGTGGTCTTCACCTTAGCTCTCTGCTGAACCTCCTTAAGGTACTTGCTTCCGTCCTTGCCGAGTGCAAGTGAAAGCTCTGCAGCATTGAGAAGGGTCTCAGCATAACGATAGATACGGAAGTTGCTACCCTGGTTTACATCTGAATCACCAAGTGCACCAGCTGTACCATCCTTTCTTCCGATATACTTTCTCTGGAAGAGACCTGTATCCTGCCAACGAGCTGAATAATTGTCTGCCTCATTTCTCCAGTCAAGGATAGAAGCATCACGACGGATATCGCCTTCATCAAACATTTCCCAAGCAGATACTGCTACAGGACCGAAGCCCCAGCCTGAGTACCAGTCCTTCTTCGCGCCATTGATACCGATGAGAGTACCATAAACGTGGCCGCCAGAAGCAAGCATGTTAGACCAAGAACGAACTGAACCTACAGAGGTGAAGTTGATCTCCCAGATAGACTCTGGACCCCACTCACCTTCAACTTCCCACATAGAAGCGTAGTCAGCGACGAGTGAATAACGACCGCTGTTAATGATGGTCTCCATGTAGCCGAGAGCCTTCTCATAGCGGCTCTTGTCCTCCTGATACATCACCATCTCAGCATAAAGCATGTAAGCCATATCAAGGGTAATGCGGCCCTCGTTTCCGGCTGTAGCCTTAGCAGGAAGTGCGTTCATCGTAAATACCTCCTCGAGGATAGAGATTACATTCTCATAAACCTCATCAGCCTTGAGCTGTGGAGCGTGATATGGCTGAGAGAGGTTCTGATCATAGTAAGGGATATTACCCCAGAACTTCCAGAGAATCTCATAGTAGTATGCCTTGAGTACCATAGCCTCAGCTCTATACTGATTCTTGAGAGCATCAGACATATCAGGAACAAGGTCAATGTGCTCGATGAGGACATTGCTACGGTTTACACCTGAGTAGAGAGCAGTCCAGATAGAAGATGGAAGCTCGGTCTCAGTGAGTTTGTAAAGATGAGCACGAGAAAGTGAAGCCTGGTCGTTCTCATCTGAACCACCACAGTAGATATCATCTGCCATGATATCTGAGAGGAACATGAGTGGAGTATAGCCCCACGCATAGTCCAGCCAGTTAAGTGGGTTATATGCAGCTACAAGAGACTGATTCGCACGATCCACGTTGATGAAGTACTCATCAACAGGCTCAGCCGAGTTATGTACAGCAGTAATGAACTTCTCTCCACATGAGGTGAAAAGCATTGCTGCGGCAGCGCAAAGTATAAATATATTCTTTTTCATGATCTTAATCTTTTAGAAGCTGAGGTTTAGACCGAGTGAAAGTGTACGAGCCTGTGGGTAAACACCCTTGTCGATACCTGCTGCAGTTCCGAGACCACCTGCGTCACCAGTAACCTCAGGATCACATCCTGTGTACTTGGTGAGAGTGAAGAGGTTCTCAGCCTGGAAGTAGAAACGAGCTCTAGAGATACCTACGACCTTAGTGATATTCTGAGGGATGGTGTAACCGAGCTGAAGGTTACGAGCTCTCATGAATGCTGCATTCTCCATCCAAGCATTTGAGAAGTAGAGGTTGAGACCATCGCTTGTAGTGAAGCGTGGGTATACATTGGTCGAGCCCTCACCAGTCCATCTGCGGAGAACATTCTTGTTAAGGTTTGTGTAAGGAAGGTCGGTACGACGGTATACGTTTGCATTTGAAACGTGACCGAACTGACCCTGGAGAAGCATAGAGAAGTCAAATCCCTTCCAGTCGAAGCCGAGGGTGATACCGAATGTATAGTCAGGAAGACCCTTTCCGAGATATGTACGGTCGTCAGAGGTGATCTGACCATCGTTGTTTGTATCGGCCATCTTGAGGTCACCAGGTACAGCATTTGGCTGGATTGGCTTGGTCTCACCAGTCTCTGGGTTGGTCCATGTGTAAGCATTGATTTCATCCTGGTTCTGGAATACTCCGAGGCTGTTATAACCATAGAAGTAAGGAACTGGGTAACCAACCTGTGCACGTGCATAATCACCGAGCTTACCGCTACCACCACCGATATAAGATGAATCAAGACCGAGGTAAGTGAGCTTTGTGCGGATGTAGGTGATGTTTGTATTTACGAAGTAGTTGAAATCACCGAAGTTGTCACGGTAGCTGAGCTCAAGCTCGATACCGGCATTTGACATGGTACCAAGATTTCCCTTAGGAGCTGACTCACCTGAGTATGAAGGAACAGGGAGGTTAAGGAGCATGTCCTTGGTGGTCTTGTTGTAGAAGTCAATGGTAGTGGTGAACTTGTTTCCGAGGAAACCGAGGTCGATACCGAGGTCAGCCTGATGTGACTCCTCCCAGTGAACGCCTGGGTTAGCAAGAATAGAAGGCTTAGAACCCTGGTAGAGAGCCTCAGTGCCGCCCTGAGTACCGAAATGGTAAGTGTTACCACCATTCATGTACGCAGCATATGTGAAGTCACCGATAGCATCGTTACCGTTTACACCGTAAGAAGCACGGAGCTTACCGGTAGAGAGCCAGTAGAGATTCTTTGAGAACTCCTCATTCTTGAAGTTCCAACCAAGTGAGAGTGAAGGGAAGTAACCCCACTTGTTAGCAGGACCGAAGTGTGATGAACCATCGACACGGAGAGTAGCCTCTGCCATATATCTCTCATCGTAGTTGTAAGAAACTCGTCCGAAGTAAGATGCGAGAGAGTAAACGATAGAGTTCCAAGAACCCCAACCATTACGCTGGCCATCGCTCTGGGTACCGAGTGCAGTATTTACAGAGATCTTCCAAGGGTCATACTCGTACTGGATGTTCTGACGAGATGCACCTACATTTGAAGAAGAAGACCTGATAGCAGACTGTCCGAGGATAGCAGAGATGCTGTGAGCGCCGAACTGCTTGCTGTAAGAAAGGACGTTCTCAACCTGCCAACGGAGTGATCTGTTCATTTCCTGTGATGCTGAAGAAGCGTAAGTAGTCTTTACAGTACCATCATCAGAAGTGGTGGTTGAGTCGAGGTTATAACGCTTACCATTGAGGAAGTACTGGATATTGTAACCATTGTTACCCCAGAATGCGAGGTCAACACCTACAGAGGTCTTGAACTTGAGGTTGTCCCAGATAGTGATCTCTACATTTCCACCTGCGATGAACTTGTCAGTCCAATACTTGGTTCCAGGAAGGGAGAGGTCGGCAAGAGGGTTCTTCATCTCATTGTAGAGAGCATCATCAGCTACAGTGTAGTAGCGACCTGTGCCCTTCTCCTTTACGAGATAATCGAAGCCCTGAGGGTATCTGGTCTTGTAGAACTCTACAGTCTCAGCGTCAGCGTAGATAGGCTCGATAGGAGACATAGCCATAGCTGAACCGAGTGGAGAACCGTACTCTGAGTTACCATCGATACCAGTTGAGTGGATACGAGAGTAAGACATAGTAGTTCCGAGAGTAGCCTTTGAAAGGAAGTTTCTGTTTGCAGACTCATCGAAGATCACTGCATTGAGGCTCTGGTGGAGAGAGAAACGGTCGTAGTTTGAACGATCGAAGTTACCACCGACGATACCTTCCTTAGAATAGTAGCCACCTGAAACAGTGTACTGAACCTGGTCATTACCACCAGCCACAGATACATCGTGCTTAACTACAGGAGCATTGTGATTAAGAGTAGCACCTACCCAGTCAGTTCCTACACCATACTGGTAAGGATCATCGAATCTGAGTGGCTGACCGCTGTTGATAGCAGCCTCGTTCATCATGACTGCATACTCAGTAGCGTTAAGAACCTGAGGCTTGCGCCATACGTTCTGGAAACCGTAAGAAGCATCGTAGCTTACAACGGTCTTACCAGCCTTACCCTTCTTTGTGGTAACGAGGATGACACCGTTCGCTGCACGCGCACCATAAACGGCACCTGAAGCTGCGTCCTTGAGGACCTCGATACGCTCGATATCGTTAGGGTTGAGGTAATCGATACCGCCTGAAATAGCGAGACCGTCTACAATATAGAGAGGCTCAGAGCTATTGACGGAGCCGACACCACGGATACGTACCTGTGAGCCAGCGTCAGGAGCACCTGATGACTGAGTTACGGTCACACCGGATGTCATACCCTGGAGTACTGCATCGATACGGTTGTTTGACTGATGCTTGAGGTTCTCAGAAGTGATGCTGGAGATAGAAGCAGTAACAACGCTCTTCTTCTGAACGCCATAACCTACTACGACTACATCGTCGAGCATGAGGGCATCCTCTGCGAGAACTACATTGATTACTTCACGACCCTCTACTGGGATCACCTGAGTGATGTAACCAATTGATGATACGTTAAGAGATGCTGTAGATGGAACCTTGGTGAGGACGTAATTACCGTCCACATCAGTTACAGTTCCATTTGACGTACCCTCCACAAGGATGGCAGCGCCAATCACTGGATAACCAGAAGCATCAGTTACAGTACCTTTCACCTGCTGAGCGAAAGCCGAAACTGCGCTCAAACCCAATGCCACGAGGACAAGGGAGATTCTATGAATAAGGTTCTTCATTTGATGATTTAGTTAATTATTAATAAGTATAATTTGGTCAGTTTGAGTCCACAAAAGTAAAAACGATTTGCAAACTGGGCAATAACTAAAGAAAAGGTGGAAAAAATAAGTGGAGAAGTAATCTATATTCCACTAATTTTCAACAACTTAAAATAATTTCAATAGAAAAGAAAAGTGGATGTTAAAAGTCTATGCTTCCTATCTTTTTCACGCGTTTTTCGAAATCTTCACGCTCATTCAGGGCTGCATTCTTGATCTGAGCCCTATAATTATAGATGGTATTCACCGAATACCGGAGCAGTGACGCTATGGTAGATGACTGGGTCACGCCAAGCCTGATAAGAGCAAAAATGCGAAGTTCAGTGGTAAGGATATCATCCTTCTTAAGCTCGATCCTCTGCTCTGGTCTGAGAAGGGCATTGAAATCCTCCACAAAGGTAGGATACATCTGAAGGAATGCATTGTCAAAGATATTGTAGTACTGCTTGAGTTCAGCCTCCCTCTGCTCTGGCGACAGACTCTTCTTCGCCTTGTCGAGATAAGTATTGCATGCACTAAGTAGAGACACGATCTGCTCTTTCTTCGTGTTGTTACTTGCACTCAATCTATCGAAAGCCTCCAGGACTATCGCATTCTTCTTCTCCAATTCGCCTACCTTAAGCTGATATTCCGCAAGTTCCTCTTCAAGCTCATTGGATGCCTCCGCCTTTCTCTTGAAGAAGAACAGTAGAGCGATAGACACCAGCAGAAGCATGATGGAGATTGCAGATATAACCCTGATGTTCTTGGTCATTTTCGACTGAGCCAGTTCCTGCTTATTCTTGTAAGCATTGTCTATATCTGGAAGCAAACGCGCAAGCTGCCAAGGACGAAGCTTAGCATTGTAGAAGAGTGCATCCTCTATGCATCGCTGGATGTACCTCGACGACCTCTCAACGTCGGAGTCAAGAATATCTGTCGCAATGGAACTAAGTGACGCATAATCCTTTACAGCATTTCTAAAGTCAATGGTCGCAGACTTGATCAGCCAATGAAGGCGTCCTTTAGGGTCCCCTTTACGCTCAGAGATCAATGCCTGATAGTAACTCATAATTGCATACTCATGGCTAAGCGAATCCAGGCCCGCAAGAAGTCCCATGTTCAGACTATCAGCCTCAGCGACTTTCTCATCGTCCATCAAGTTGAAGATAATCAACTGATTATGACGTAAATCCGACTCATCTGTGCTTTCAATATACTTATCACGGAAGTAACGATAGCGCGATGGCACTGGTTCTCCCATGATATCCTTTCCATCAGAGTACTCCTTATAGTCCTTCCAGAATCTCTGCATGGTATAGTAGTACTCTATCTTTTGGTCTTTGGTTAGTTTAGTGGTATCAAGCTGGTTATCAACTATATCCCTTGCTTCAAGATACAAACCTGCAGTGGCGAAAAGCATAGCTTTGTCCAGTTTGACCTGCAGCTTCTCTGTATCTCCCAGATTCTTTGCAAGCTCTTCCTGCTTGTTCAATGCAGAAAGCGCCCTGTCGAAGCTGTAAGCATAATTCTCCTTATAAAGCTGTCCATAGATGGTAAACTGCTGCTCTGCAGACGTGTTAGGATAAGTAAGGAGACTCTCCAGGGATGAAATAAGAGTCTCCTTATTCCTATAGTACTCATCTGCCATGTTTATAGTGGCATCGAGATGACGAAGCTCCTCCTCTATATCCTGGGCATAAACCTTGGCAGGAACAAGTCCCGCCAAGGTAATAAGAGTACTTATGAATATGTTCCTTAAATGCATTACTTCAGAGTAAAAGGAATGGTCTGACGAATATCAGTAGCAGAAGCAGCTATGATAGCATTGAACTCACCCTTCTCGCTCACCCAGGCATGCTTGGTCTCGTCGAAGAAACGCAGATCATCCTCACAGATGCTAAGCTCAACCTCCTTGGACTCACCAGGCTGGAGATATACCTTCTGGAATGCCTTGAGCTCCTTCTGAGGACGCTCAACAGAACACTCAGAATCAGAGATATAGAGCTGAACGAGCTCTGCACCAGCACGCTTACCTGTGTTCTTGACAGTAAGCTTGAAGGTAATAGAAGAGCTCTTCTTTGCGGTCTTTTCAGCCTCCACTGAAGTAGCGACTTCGCTCTGAACGCTCTTGATAGAATTAGCGCTTGCCTTGGCCTCACCCCACTCGAAGGTGGTGTAGCTAAGACCATGACCGAAAGCGAAAAGTGGCTTGACGTTCTTTGTATCAGCCCAGCGGTAACCAACAAGCAGACCCTCCTTATACTCAACGGTCTTCATCTCCTCAGGATATCCACCGAGAGAGTGAACACCAGTGTCGTCAAGGCTTACAGGGAAGGTGAATGGAAGGTGACCGGATGGGTTCACGTCGCCGAAGAGAACATCTGCGAGAGAGTTACCAGCCTGTGAACCGCCATACCATGACTCTACGATAGCAGGAACCTGCTCAACCCAAGGCATAGCTACAGCATTGCCGGAAATGATGACCACTGCAAGCTTCTCATTTGCCTCAGCAAGTGCGGCAATGAGCTTGTCCTGAGCGTATGGAAGACCAAGCTCGCGACGGTCTGTACCCTCGCAATCCTGGTGATCAGCCTTGTTCAGACCACCGATGAAGATAACAGCGTCAGCCTCCTTTGCTGCAGCGACTGCGTCAGCGATGAGCTGCTCCTCAGAGCGTGCGTCGCGGAGGTCCTGGCCTGTGGTAACGCCATCATACGCGCCACCCACGTCACCGATGTAACCTCTCTCAAAGATGACCTCGGCAGCGTCACCCACGCGAGCCTTGATAGCCTCGAGCGGAAGCACCTCATGCTTGACCTTGAGTGAAGAAGAACCACCGCCTACGGTCATCATCTTCACTGCATTCTCACCCACTACGAGAAGTTTCTTGGTGCTTTCGAGGTCCACAGGAAGCACGTCGCCGTCATTCTTGAGAAGGACAATGCTCTCGTCACCGATTTTACGGGCAGCGGCAATGTGCTCGTCTGAGCAAAGAGCGCCAAAAGGCTTGTTTGGATTCATCGCAGTGCGCATCATAAGACGAAGCACTCGTGCAACCTTCTCATTGAGGATATCCTCAGAAGTCTCACCAGCGCGGAGCTTTGCGAGATATGGCTGAGCAAGGAAGTAGTTGTCATAAGCATTGGTCTTACCCATGGTGAGACCATCTGTCCAGGTACCGAACTCGAGGTCCATACCATTGGTAATGGCCTCGTCAGTGTCGTGAACGCCACCCCAGTCAGAGATGACCGCTCCATCAAATGCCCACTCACCCTTGAGGATGTCGTTCAGGATGTACTGGTTTGTACAGAGGTGCTGTCCCTTGTAGAGGTTATACGCTCCCATGATAGACCATGCGCCACCCTCGAGCACAGCAGCCTTGAAAGCAGGGAGATAGATCTCATAGAGGGCTCTGTCGCTGACTACTACGTCGTAGCCATGACGGTTCTCTTCCATATTATTGAGGCAGAAATGCTTTACGCAGACTGCCACACCATTCTTCTGGACCTCCTGAACATAAGGTACAACCATCTTTGATGCAAGATATGGGTCCTCACCCATGTACTCGAAGTTACGGCCACCGAGCGGAGTACGATAGATGTTCACACCAGGGCCAAGGAGAACGTCCTTCTCACGATAGCGGGCCTCTTCGCCGATAGACTTTCCGTAGAGAGCGGAAATCTCTGGATTCCAAGTAGCTGCGAGAGCGGTGAGGGCAGGGTAAGCCACGCAAGAGTCGTTTGTCCAGCCGGCCTGTGACCACTCATCCCAGAGGACCTCAGCGCGGATGCCGTGAGGGCCGTCTGTGCACCAAAGCTCAGGAATGCCGAGACGAGGTACGCCGGCAGACGAGAACTTTGACTGAGCATGAATTACAGCAACCTTCTCCTCAAGTGTCATACGAGAGATTGCATCCTGGATTCTATCCTCCAGCGGAGCGTTCTGGTCAAGGTAGGTAGGGCCTGAGTACTTGACAGTCTGCTGGCATGCTATTGCGATCACGACAGCAGAGATAAGGGTTAATGCTTTCTTTATCATAAAAATGTGATTATAGATTCTTGATGAGTTTGTCAAGCAGGGTGAGACGTTCTGAGTAGTTAGACCTGAGAGTCACGCACGCCTCATGGAAAGTCATGTTTTCATCTCCATTGATGATACTTCCACCATTCTGGCTTGCATCTTCAGCAGGGTTCCACATCTGGAAATTCTTTGCCGCTGAACGTTCCAGAAGCTTCTCACACTCAGACATATAGTCTGGAATGGCGCGTAATTCAGGAAGAAGCTCGTTCCATCTCTTCTGAACGAGATCAACGAAAGCAGGATCCTTGAAGAGACGGGCATACCAGATGGCATCCTTGTTTATGAAGCCTGTCTTCGCCTGAGGAGAAGTCTTGTAGCTGAGAACACCCCAGTCAAAATCCCAGAGCGGACCAGCCACTATCTTGCCGCCCTCCTCGAAATGACAGTATACACTACCAGGATTAGACAGTTCATGATTACCCATCATCTCGAAGACGATCCAGTAGTCGACATACGACTGTACATCCAGATACTTGGCGTAGCCCTTCTCAGGATCCTTAAAGTCAGCTCCATAGAGTACCTTGGCTGCCTGGTCGATGTAGTTCTTCGCATAGTTAAGCTGTGTCTGGGTAAGATCTTCCTCATCGGGATACTTTATGCCGAATGGGATGCAGTCACCCATCTGCCAGCACTTTCCATAGTAACTCTTCCACTGATATTTGTTGTCATAATGGAAGTCGCTTTCAAGAAGATATCCTTTATCCTCGTTGATATTCACTCTATTCTTGTCTACACGCACCTGCTCGATAAGGAGGTACATTCCGACATGTTTTCCATTCAGAACAAGTTCCACAGGGACACAATGAGGAGTCCAGGCAAGAGAGGTCTTCTGACCAAGGTGCATGGAAACCATGTTTCGCATCATTGTACGGTCAAGGAAATTTGCAAGAAGAATCCACCTCTTATGCTTAGGCATACCGAGAACTGACTTTTTCTCATCAAGTTTGAACACATAAGGCTTCTTAGGCCATGACCACGTGGTATTACCCCTACCCTTGATATGGCACACGACCTCCTCAAGATCTGGATACTCCTCGATGCCGTTGATGGAAACAGTACCATCAAGATAAACATCCTTCGAGGTGATAGGAGCCTTGTTATTTGTGTTGATATATACGACAGGGAGTCCCGTCTTGAACTCATTATCCACCACCACATAATTGCTCTTGACGGTGAATGGTGTTGAGACAATGGAAGAAGATTCGCCAGTAAGACGTATGCCCAGGCGCACCTCGTCGCTGTAAATCTTTTCAATCTTTAGATCTTCAAGGATGGCTGAATAGGTGCCTTCTCCTGACTGCTTAACAGATGAGAGTTTGTAGTTGACAGGAGCCTTGCCGGTCTGATTCACAAGATACACCTGACATGCTCCCGAATTAACATCAAAATTGAAAGAATAGTCTGCATCCTCAACAGTGAACTTCAGCTCTGCCATCTCACCAGGGGCGATCTCTATCATGTCGGTCTGAACAAGAATACGGTTTAGAACCGGTTCTTCAGAAATGGGCTCAGGTTTATTGCAACCGCCTGCTAAAAGCATAAAAAACAGTGCAAAGACAAGATGCATAAGTGTTTTTTTCATAATCAAATAGCTAGTTTTGACACAAAAGTAGACATAAATAAGTAAACATACACACACGCGCACGAAATAAGTGGGAATTTAGGTGGATAATTTTCTAAAAGAGTATAAACTACATTATTATATATCAAAGAGTTTACCCTAAAGCAATAAACAGTTTTAAGTGGATTAATTAGACAGGATAAAATCTATGTAAAATGTTTAAAAAGACCATTTTAGACACATGTTGGCAGAAAAACCAATAAACGCAATAAAGATGTCATAATACTTGGTAGAATCTCCAATTATAAGTATCTTTGGATATCTAACTAACTAACCAAATACGATGGGAAAAACAATCTCTGAGGGCATCTATGATGCCCGCACCCTCGGAAAAGGTAAAATGACCGTCCTCGGCATACAGCACCTTTTCGCCATGTTTGGAGCTACTGTACTTGTTCCAGTCATCACTGGACTGTCAGTCTCAGCTACACTTCTATTTGCCGGACTCGGCACACTCATCTTCCACGTATGTACCAAATTCAAGGTACCTGCATTCCTCGGTTCATCCTTTGCTTTCCTTGGTGGCTATGCAGCTGTTACCCAGATGGGTATGACACAGGGGCTCACACTTGCTGAGTCATTGCCTTACGCATGCATAGGTGTATTCAGCGCCAGCCTCCTCTACTTCGTGCTTGCAGGCCTTTTCGCTGCATTCGGAGTACAGAAGGTCATGAGGTTCTTCCCACCTATCGTCACAGGACCTATCATCATCGCGATTGGACTTACCCTGTCAGGATCAGCGATCAGCAACTGTTCGCAGAACTGGTGGATTGCTATCCTTGCCATCATCATCATCATCATTGCAAACATCTGGGGCAAGGGTATGATAAAGATTGTGCCTATCCTCCTCGGAGTGCTCGGCTCATACATCGTAGCAGCATGCTTCGGCCTCGTAGACTTCACATCCGTTAAGGAGGCTGCATGGATCGGCGTTCCTTTCAAGATGCAGAACACAGCATTTGCAGTATTCAAGAATCCTAATTGGGGACTCGTAGTATCTGCGATCATTGCCATTCTCCCTATATCACTCGCCACAATGGTAGAGCACATCGGCGACATGTGTGCCATCTCTTCCACCACTGGCAAGAACTACATCGAGGATCCAGGTCTTCACCGCACACTCATGGGTGACGGCCTCGCTACCGCACTCGCATCGCTCTTCGGAGCTCCTGCAAACACCACTTATGGAGAGAACACTGGTGTGCTTAACATCACCAAGGTATTTGACCCTCGCGTGATTCGCATAGCAGCAGTATTTGCCATCATCCTCTCATTCTGCCCTAAGTTCTCAGCCCTCATCGGAGCGATGCCAGGAGCCACCATCGGTGGCGTGTCACTCGTGCTCTACGGTATGATCTCGGCAGTCGGTGTGCGCAATGTGGTAGAGAACCAGGTGGACTTCACAGAGTCTAGAAACCTTCTTATCGCTGCGATCATCCTCGTGCTCGCGATCGGTATCAAGTATGGTGCAAATGATGCCATCAGCATCGGTTTCACCACACTCAGCGGCCTTGCCGTGGCAGCACTCGTAGGCATCATCCTTAACGCAGTGCTCCCTGGAAACGACTATAACTTCGGCAAGAGCCTCGACACAAATAAGCCAGAGAACAAATAATATAGTATAATAGAAATGCACTACAAAGATCAATTAGCTTACTACAAGGACTTTCCGAAGAAAGGCATCACATTCGTGGACGTAGTTCCACTCACTATGGACAAGGAAGCATTGGCAGGCATCACACATGACCTCGCCAAGCTCATCACCACCCCGAATGTAGCGGCAGTGGAGGCTAGAGGCTTCCTGTTCGCGCCCGGCCTTATGTTCATCGACTCCACCGTACAGGCAGTAATCCCTATCAGAAAGAAGGGAAAGCTTCCATTTGCGGAGAATGACCTCGTGAAGGTAGCCATCACCAAGGAATACGGCGAAGACATCGTGGAGTATCGTCTCTCAGATATCGGAAGGGGCGTGCCTACAGGCGACACCTTCGAGCTCTCCCTCTTCGACGACATCCTCGCCACAGGCGGCACAGCACTCGGCATAGCCAATGCACTGAACGCCAGCAAGGTAGTGGTAGATGGCAAGGAATACAAAGTCCATGTGAAAGAGTTCGTCTTCGTAATCGAGATCGAGGGCCTCGGCGGCAAGGAACTGCTCGAGACCGTCGCTCCAGTGCGTTCAATCCTTCAGGTAACAGAATAAATCTTCAATACAATGAAAAAACTTATCTTCGTGATGGCAGCTGCCATCCTCGGCCTCTCACAGAGCGCCAAGGCACAGACAAACCTCCAGACTTTCTACGATTTCGGTAGAGAGCATGTCACAACCACTCTCGAAATGTTCAAGGGAGACAACTTCGGAAACACCTTTTTCTTCGTTGATTACGACTATGCGACGAAGAACACTCCATCCGGCACATACATGGAGATCGCACGATGCATCAACCTTTGGCAGGACAGCAAACTTGGTGCTCTTAGCCTTCAGGTAGAGTACAATGGTGGTCTCGGTATCTTCGAGCTCCCTGCAGGCTACGGCGGATTCGGTGTGAACAGCGCCTTCCTCGGAGGACTTGACTATTTCCTTCACAGCAGTGATTTCAGCAACACCCTTAACCTCAAGGTACTTTACAAAAACATAAGAAACACCGCCCAGCAGGTTCCTCTCCAGCTCACTGCAGTCTGGGGATGCCAGAACATCCTCGGTCTCAAGGGACTGAACTTCTCAGGCTTCGCTGATGTATGGTGGGAGTCAAAGTGTGTATTCATCTCTGAGCCTCAGCTCTGGTACAACGTAGGCCAGCACTTCGGGGTAGACAACCTCAACATAGGTGGCGAGGTAGAGTTCTCATACAACTTCGCAGGCGTAGACGGATTCAAGTGCCGTCCTTGCCTCGGTACCAAGTGGGTATTCTAATAAAAGACAGTCATGACACCATTCCTCGAAAAAGCGTTCGGATTTGACAGCAAGAAGCATTCAGTCCGCACTGAGATAGTGGCAGGTATCACTACCTTCCTTACCATGGCATATATCCTGGCTGTAAATCCAGGAATCTTCAGCGCCCTTGAGGGCATGCCAAACGGAGCTGTATTCACAGCTACAGCATTGGCATCCATCATCGGTACACTCGTGATGTCGCTCTATGCGAAGAAGCCTTTCGGACTTGCTCCGGGCATGGGCCTCAACGCATTCTTCGTGTTCACCGTCTGCCTTGGAATGGGCTACACCTGGCAGTTCGCACTCACAGCCATCCTCATCGAAGGTATCATCTTCATCATTCTCTCTGCCACCAAGGTGCGCGAGATGATCGTGAACGCCATCCCTGTATCGCTGAAGAATGCGATCGGTGCCGGTATCGGTATCTACATCGCTTTCATTGGCTTGCAGAATGCCGGCATCATTGCAAATGACGACTCTACCCTCGTGACCCTTGGCAACCTCAAGAGCATGGAGAGCCTTCTCTTCATCATTGGACTTTTAGCCACCTCTGCACTCGTGCTTCTGAAAGTTAAGGGCGGCATCCTCATCGGCATGCTCGCCACCACCATCATCGGCATCCCTATGGGCATCACTCATTTCAATGGTGTAGTGTCGCTTCCACAGAGCATCGCGCCTATTTTCTTCAAGTTCGAGTGGTCATCGATACTCTCTTGGGACATGCTTGCAGTCGTGCTGACCTTCCTCTTCATCGACATGTTCGACACCATCGGTACCGTAGTCGGAGTATCAGTGAAGTCAGGTATGGTGGATAAGGAAGGCCATGTAGACGGCGTAAACAAGATCCTCATGGCAGACGCCGTAGCTACCACCGTCGGCTCAGCACTCGGTGCCTCTACTACCACCACCTACATCGAGAGCGCATCTGGTGTAGCAGAGGGCGGCCGTACCGGTCTCACCTCATTCACCATCGCAGTGTGCTTCGCGCTCGCGCTCCTCTTCTCGCCTGTATTCCTCGCAATGCCTAGCGCAGCGACAGGAGCAGTGCTCGTGATCGTCGGTGTGATGATGATGTCACCTATCAAGGACATCGACTGGAATGACTATTCAGAGGCTATCCCTGCATTCATCACCGCCATCATGATGCCTCTTACCTATAGCATTGCCAATGGTATCCTCCTCGGTATCATCTCATACGTTATTCTCAACGCATGTGCCGGCAAGTTCAAGAAGATCAGCGTCACCATGTGGATACTCGCTGTACTCTTCGTACTTAGATACATATTCATGTAGTTCGTCTACAATCGAGTAGGAGGAAAACGAAAGTTTTCTTCCTACTTTCGTTTTCCGACCTC
>JAKSJM010000031.1 GCA_024398075.1 Bacteroidales bacterium
AGCGTCAATTCCTCCCAGAAACTGAAGATTTCTGGGTTTCCTTGACGCATTAATTTTGAAGTCCGTTCCGCTTTTGCTATGCTACTTATGGAAACTAGAGCCACCGATGAAACCTCGGATGAGGGATGTCGATGGAATCTCCGTGTCAGGTACAGGACAGAAGTAATGAATGAACTTAGATAATCTGTGTACCTCGGCATACTCAGGGCAGTTCTTCGGAACGCTGGCGAGTATAGGTTCAGCATGATTTCTGAGGACAGCGAACTCCACGAGATACGCAGAGTTAAACATCACATCTGCCATCTCCTGGTACGGAAGTATCCACTTTTCTTCGGCCTCGCACACATTCGGCCACTGGCTGATGGTCTGACGGGCTGTGAATGCGCCCTTGTTATAATCACGGATGATACGTCGAAGCAGACGATTGTCGCTGGTAGGAATCCAGTTGTGATTATCAAGAGCCGTGCTCGTAAGCGTTGAAATGAAGATCCTATACTTCTGATTATCAGGAATAAGATTCGTAAGCATTGGATTCAACGCATGGATACCCTCAACGAGGAGCACCGTGTGATGTCCCAGCTTCAGGCGTTTGCCATTGTACTCCCTGATACCTGTAGTGAAGTTGTACTCCGGTACATCCACTTCCCCACCCCCGAGCAGCGTGATGATGTCGCGCTGAAGAGCATCGTGGTCGACTGTGTCGAAGTTGTCGAAATCGTATGAGCCATCTGGAAGCTTCGGGGTATCGACTCTATTCACGAAATAATCGTCTGTCGAGAATGATATAGGGCGAAGTCCGCAGGCCTTCAGCTGCACGCTCAGACGCTTGCAGAATGTAGTCTTTCCGCTTGAGCTTGGTCCAGTGATGAGGACAAGTCTCACATGGTCATCGCCACGAAACTTAGTATTGATTTCCTCTGCGATCTGGACGATCTTCTTCTCCTGAAGAGCCTCTGCCACCTGGATGAGTTCGCTTGCATTGCCCTTCTGGCATGCATGATTCACATCACCGACAGTCGCGAGGTTCATATAGTTGTTCCACTTACGGCTTTCATTGAACATCTCGAAGGTCTTCGGCTGATCCACAAATGGCGCTAGCTGGCTTGGATTATGCCTGTCCGGAAGCTGCAGAAGCATGCCGTTCTGGTAAGGGATAAGCCCCCAAAGGGTCAGGAAGCCGGCTGATGGCACCAGACGGCCATAATAATAGTCAGGGGTATCACCGAGCAGATAGTAGTCCATATAGACCTCGCCGCTGGTCTCGATGAGTTTCACCTTATCATTGTATCCAAGCTCCTTGAAGATGCTACAGGCCTCCTCGATAGGCACTTCCCTGCGATGGAAAGGCATATCTTCGGCGACAATCTCCTTCATGCGAGCGCTGATGAGCTCGATGTCATGAGGGCTGATGCGTGAGCCGTCTGACTTGATGATGTTGCAGAAATAGCCATTCGAGATAGGGCAATCTATATAGAGCGTGCAGCCTGCAAACACGTCGCGAGCAGCCTTCGCAAGAAGGAAGCACAGTGAGCGACAGTACACGCGCATACCACTTCTGTCAGTGATGTCGAGGAACATGACGTCACGGCTATTGAAGAGGCGGTAGCGCAGTCCCTGGGAGACATTGTTCACCTTGGCGGATACGATGGGATAAGGGCGTTCGAAATCGAACTCTGCAAGCACTTCCTGAAGGGTGGTTCCCTCTACAAAGGGCTTGGTCGTGTCTGTGTTGAGGCAATGAATCTGCAACATTTGCTGAAAATATGTGAATTATTTTCCAAAAATAGGCATTTATTCTTCAAAAGAAAAGTGAGCATCAGAAGATTTCATTAGATTTGTAGATATGAAAGTGATCGTCATCGGTGCCGGCGCTGCCGGATGCTTCTGTGCCATTCAGCTGAAAAGGCTTATGCCTACAGCTGAAGTGGCTATCTATGAAGCTGGCAGAAGGCCACTGATGAAGGTCGCGATCACTGGAGGAGGAAGGTGCAACCTTACGAACTCCTTCGAGGCTATCGACAGCCTTCAGGAAGCGTACCCTCGTGGTGCGCAGCTGATGAAGCGCGCGCTTTCCGTCTTCGACCAGAATGATGTATGCCAATGGTTTGAAAATGAAGGTGTCCCACTTGTTCTTCAGGACGACCACTGCGTCTTCCCAGAGTCACAGGATGCGATGCAGATCGTAAATACCCTGCTCCACCAGCTTCGAAAACTCGGCGTACAGATACATTGCTCACAGAAGGCTACTCTCATTGAGGAAGGATATCGCGTGACGCTGAAAGGCGCAGACGACGTCCTGACCACTGTAGAAGCCGACTGCGTAGTGGTCACGACAGGAGGCTCGCCCAAGGCTCGTGGACTCTCGATGCTCGACCCTCTCGGGTTGGAGATAGTTCCACCAGTCCCATCGCTCTTCACGCTTAATGTCCCCAGCCAAGGAATCACGGACCTCATGGGTGCGGTGGTGGAAAACGTCACGGCGAGAATAGCCGGGACCAAGTTTTCCGCAAGCGGACCACTACTACTCACACACTGGGGAGTCAGCGGCCCAGCCATCTTGAAACTATCTTCATACGGAGCACGATATCTTGCTGAGTGCCAGTATTGTACATCCATCATCCTAAACTGGCTTGGAGATGCGAATGAAGAGGATGCGAAGCAGATGCTCTCAGACTTCGCCAGCAAGTATCCTTCTCGCCAATGCTCCAGTGTTTACCCTGAAGAGCTCTCATCAAGGCTATGGATTCATATCCTCGAGAGGAGTGGCATAAGGGAAGATATGCGCTGGGCAGAGATGGGAAAGAAAGGTATGGCACGTTTGGCCGCCACCCTTGTTTGTGACACATACGAGACTCGGGGACGCGGACATTTCAAGGAAGAGTTTGTGACCTGTGGCGGAATATCATTGAGCGAGATCTCGCTTAAGACATTAGAATCAAAGAAGCATCCGAATCTGTATTTCGGAGGAGAGGTGCTGGACGTAGATGCCATCACCGGAGGATTCAATCTCCAGGCAGCATGGTCAATGGGATATGTGATAGCCATGTCTATCGTAGAAAAGAAGAAAGATGAGAACGACTAGGACACTGAGCATGATACTGGCAGCGATCATTGTATGGTCGTGCGACTTGATCGACCCTTCCAGGCCCGATTCGTCTATCCCTGAGACGTTTCCACTCGAAAGTTCCGCACTGAACGGTACCATGGGTAAAGCCCAGCTCGAGGCAGTATGCCCAAGTTCCGTCAAGGATTTGCTAACCAATGACATCGAGCTATACAAGATCATCTACAGGACGACATATCAGAAAGACACACTTAAGTCTGAAGCACTTGTAGCGGTTCCGGCGGGAATGGATGAAGTGAAGTTGTGCGCTTATTTCCATGGCGCAGTGCTCCCTATCTCATTTATCCCGATGAACAATTTCTCAGGATATAAGGGTGGTCCGACCATCTCCAAGGACATCGCTTCATGCATACTTCCACTTGCATCACATGGATACTGCGTGGTGGTTCCAGAGTATATAGGCTACGGAATCACATCTAAGAAAGATCATCCTTTCATCTATTATCCAGAGTTGAACATTGACTGCCTCGACGCCATAAGGGCAGCAAGGAAGTTTCTAGAAACCAAGGACATACATTATTCCAATGACATTCTTCTCACTGGCTGGTCAGAAGGTGCAGGTGAGGCCCTTTACGCCCACAGGGACATGGAACAGAACCATCCTGATGAGTTCAATGTGATAGCCACATCCAGTCTGGCCGGTCCATATTCCATCTATCACATGATGATGAACATCTTCGCTCATCCTGACAAGGAATATGGGTCATTGATGCTATATAGCTGGGCGGGATACGCTCTTAACAAGTTTGCGCCTACACTGAACAGGCCGTCTACAGAACTGTTTACAAGTGCTACAAACACTCAGAGTTCCGCTCTAAGACATATCACTGGCACCCCAGCAAGCACATTTAATCAGGATTTCATGACAGGGATACTTGAAGGAACAGACACTGAGTTCATCAAGGTCATGGAGGAGTGCAGCACGTATGAAGGATGGACGCCTAAGGGATATGTCTTCCTGCATCACGGCACTGCCGACAGTACTGTGCCGTGCTTTAATTCAGAAGATGCCTACGAGTCATTCAAGGACACGGGTAAAGCGAAAATATACCTGTACAAGTTCGGCGAACACGACACGAGCTTGAACAAGTATATTTCTACTACTATAGAAGACTTCGAAAGCCTCTAGAGATTCTCTAAATCATTGATCCACAGAGCAGTGACCGCATCAGAAGGCATACGCCAGTCACCACGTGGAGAGAGGGTAACTGAACCCACCTTTGGACCATCCGGCAGACAAGAACGCTTGAACTGCTGACTGAAGAAGCGCCAGTAGAACTTCTTGAGCCACTTCATGATGACTTCCTCTGTATAGGTATTTGCGCGACCTTCTGGACCCACGAAAACATTGGAATCAGATTCTCTTCCGATAAAAGCCTTCTTCGCAAGGAAGAACACCTTCGATGGAGAGTAGCCGAAACGGAAGAAATTGTAAAGGAAGAAGTCGTGAAGCTCATAAGGACCTACTAAATCCTCAGTTTTCTGGGCAATGTTTCCATTCTCATCGGCAGGTGTAAGTTCCGGACTGATAGGAGTATCCACGATGTCAAGCAGGATTTCCTTGGCAGTACGGTCATTAGCCTTGTCATCAGCGAAGCGATTTATCGCAGCCCATTTGACAAGGTACTTCACAAGCGTCTTAGGGATACTGGTATTGACTCCATACATGGACATGTGGTCACCATTGTATGTAGCCCAACCAAGAGCAAGTTCTGAGAGGTCGCCTGTGCCCACCACAATACCATTCTCCTTGTTCGCCAGGTCCATGAGAAGCTGCGTGCGCTCGCGCGCCTGCGAATTCTCATAGGTCACATCATGTACTGAAGGATCCTGCTGAATGTCAAGGAAATGCTGATTAACGGCAGGAACGATGCTGATCTCACGCGAGGTGATGCCCAGCGCCTCCATAAGGTCGACTGCATTTGAGTGAGTGCGCTGCGTGGTGCCAAGTCCAGGCATGGTCACGCCTATGATTCTCTTGCGCGACCATCCGAGGCGGTCAAAGGCAAGTGCTGTAATAAGCAGTGCCAATGTACTGTCAAGACCTCCGGAAATACCGATTATCGCAGTCTGACAATTGATGTGGCGAAGTCGTGATGTGAGTCCCATCACCTGAATGGATGTGATCTCACGCGCTCTTCTATCTATCTCGGCTTCGTCTCCTCCTGGGACGAAAGGATGTGGCTCGACATATCTACAGAGTGCCTCATCGAAGTCTGTCTGCACAGCATCACCGAGCTCGCAATGTGTATAGTAATGATAGAGCTCTGAAGACTTCGTACCATCTGGTCCTACCGAGTAGTATGTGGTCTCCTTCTGACGGAGCACCTTTAGTTTCTCGACGTCTATGTCACTCACTATCATGGAGTTCTCCATAAGGAAGCGCTCATTCTCTGCCATCAGGGCTCCATTCTCACAAATAAGAGACGAGCCTGCGAACACGAGGTCCTGTGTAGACTCGCCATAGCCACATGAGCAGTATACATATGCCGAGATGGTACGGGCTGACTGGTTCTTCACGAGGTCCTTCCTGTAGATATGCTTCATCAGCACCTCATTTGAGGCAGAAAGGTTTACGATGATGTCAGCACCTGCGAGCGCGAGACTTGAAGAAGGCGGGATAGGGACCCACAGATCCTCGCACACTTCTATGCCGACTGTGGCTTCGCCAAGCTTGAAAAGGAGGTTTGGCGACACGCAGACGCAGCTTGAGCCTGCGTAGGTGATGCATGCAAGGGTCTCGCATCCATCGAGAAAGTCCGCGCCGGAAGCAAACCAGCGAGCCTCGTAGAACTCATTGTAATTTGGGAGATAAATCTTTGGGACAATGCCGTGTACATAGCCATTCTTTATGACAATGGCACAGTTATATAGTTTCGCATTGATCCTCACTGGAGCGCCCACAACTACGGCCATGTCGCTGGATGCTGTAGCAGCAGCGATCTGCTCCACTCCCCTTTCGGCAGCCTCGATGAGAAGGTTCTGACCGAAGAGATCTCCACAAGTGTATGATGTGACGCAGAGTTCAGGGAAGACAAGCAGAGCGATCTGCTTCTCCTCTGCCTCTCTCAACTGAGAGAGTATCTGCTCCACATTTGCATGCACGTCAGCGACGCGGCCCATAGGGACCGCTGCCGCCACACGCATAAATCCGTAATTCTTCATAATGTAAAGACAACTAAGCCACTTCCTCTGCAGCAGCCTCAACTACCTCGACAGGGGCCTCTGAAGATGCAGCGCTAGAATCTGCAGGAGCCTCGATAACCTCCTCCACAGCCTCTTCTGCAGCCTTCTTCTGACAAGGCAGCTGATGATGTGTGTAAAGATATGCAAACACAGCAGCAGCGACTACCAGCACACCGATGAGCCACTTGAGCCATGATGGGGTCTTACTGCCGAATGGATCCTTACCAGCCACCTTAGGGAGCTTTGCCTGCGAGGTCATGGTGTTGCCGAACTTGATGTTCACCTTCACAAGCGAGTTCATTGCCCAACCATTGGCATTGAGCAGTGGAGAGATGTTTCTCTTGCGGAGCTTCAGATATGCAAGGATCATAGAAGGCGCAGAGATGATAAGCAGCACAACGACGATGACGAGAATGAGCTGCCACCATTTGAGTGATGCCAATGTGCTCGCGATGACACCGAGACCGGCAAGGATGGCGCCAAATGCCAAGCCTGCGGCTGCGAGGATGCCTGTGAATTTCGCGATATCGAATGGAGCCTTCTTAGGTGCTCCTTCTGGAACCTCTGCATTCTCCACCTTGGATGTCATGTCTGCGGTGACCTTCGAGCTCTTCTCAGAAGCTGTCTTCGCAATCTTATCCTCAACGAGGCGTGCAAGCTTTCTGTATGGAGTCCAGAATGCCTGACCTACGCTGATAGGGTTCTCTACGATGTTAACTACTGTAGCATCCCAGTCTCCACCTTCTCTGTCATAGAACACTGCATGCTTGCCTGGACGAAGGTCATTGACCTCACCCTTGGTTATGGCAGCTACGATATTCATAGTCTTGCCCTTGGTCTTGGAGGTACAAGTGCAGTATACGAGGAACATGCCGCTGAGACCTGCGCCAGCAGCTGAAGCGCCCATGTCTTTTACCGTCATACAAAGCTCGCAGCAGCGCTGGTCGATGTAAAGAGTACCAGCCTGGAATGCAGCCTTCACGTCAGGAGCATAGAAATCATTGAAAGTGACATAGTTTCCGAGGAAGCCGTAGAAGTCACGATACAGATGCATGAACTTGATGACTGCATCGATAGCATCTGCCTGTGGCTTCACTGCGAGATCGTCCTCAACGAGCTTGAGAAGAGCGTCTTTCTTCGCATCTGCGATGAAGCCCTTCACAGCCTCGAGTCCGAGCGGCTCAACCTCTGTGCCAGCCTTCGCCCCCTTCCATGCCACGTATGCATCGAACTTGGCGAGAACCGACTTCCACTGAGCTTCTGTAATACTCTCTGCGCCAGGGAATTCCTTATCAAGAACAGAAGCCTTGAGAGCATCGAAGGCAGCCTGCCAAGCAGGGTTGATTCCATTGAATGGAAGTGCCTGCTCACCTGTGATGCGAGCGAGCGGATATGAAGCGATCTCGTCTGCGCAAGCAGAGAGATCCTGGGCGCTGATGGCACTGATGCGCTCGACTGAAACGTCGAGTGCCGAAGTGCTGTCAGCGTCGAAGGCAGCGAGCTTGCAACGCATGAAATAGTCAGCGACCTTCGCCTTGATGGCCTCACACGCTGCAAGTGCAGCTTCGGTGTCAGCACCATAAGGAAGAATATCTGAAGTAGCAGCATCTGACCATGCCGCATAAGCCTCGCAAAGCTCGTAGAACTTATTAACCTTGTCAGCATCTACACCATCCAAACCGCTTCGATCAGCAGAAGCGCCAAGTGTGGTGACTATAGCTGCGATGGCAGCCTGAAGCTTCTCATCTGCAGTAGACTGAGCAGTGATAACACCATCTCCATTAAGGCCAGTCTTAGCGAAAATAGCCACGCTGTCAGCGGTATCAGCCACGCTGATCTCATCCTTCTCAAGACCAAGGTTTGAAAGAATCTGCTTGGCTGATGCAAGGATAGCAGCGCCCTGCTCCTCGGCATCGTTTATAGCCGAAAGCGGGAGCACATCGTTTCTCTTTACGAGCAGTTCTGGATCCTTGAGAACAGTGGTAAGCCACTTGGCAGTAGCCACTACCTCATCCACGCGGATCTTGCCATCTGCGTCTGAGTCAATGGCTGCGAGCGAAACTGGATCAATCTCGAGTCCATCCACAGGGCAGCTGAGAACAGTCCAAAGTTTTTTGTCAAGTTCACCGAGATGAGCGATATCCTGACCGCTATTAATCATCACGCGTGTTACGCCTCCGATGGTACAGAATTTCCAATCGTAGCTAGAAGAATTCTTTTTCATATCTTTATTCGTTTATTATTATCTGATAAAAGGAATGTCAAGCAGTTCCTTGAACTCGTCGATTACATACAATGCTCCCGATGCCGCGAGGTCCTCTCTACATGAGTTGCCATAGGTCACGCCGCATCCGGCCACTCCGGCACCCGAAGCCATAAGGATGTCGACAGGCATGTCGCCGACCATAAATGCTTCAGACGCATCACAGCCATAATGCTTGAGTGTGACAAGCACGGCTTCTGGGTCAGGTTTGGCATTCACCACATCCTCTACCCCAAGCACATAATCAAAATACTGTGACACACCGAAAATACTGAGATAGTGCTTAAGAGTATCCTTTCTACGTGCTGAAGCAATGGTCATGACATGTCCCCTACGCGACAGCTCCTCGAGAGTCTCCGCCACCCCAGGGAAAAGCTTAGGCTGCAAGATATCCTGGCGTGTATCCCAGAATGAGCGATGCACAACCACAGCATTTGCAGCCTCCTCCGGAGTCATCTCAGGAAAGAGCTGTGGGTAAGCCTTCACAAGCGGTGTACCAATGGTTGAGGCCAATAAATCATCGTCCTTGTCTTCAAGTCCCAGTTTGTCTATCACCATGTGATAAGTCTTGACGATGCTCTCTCTAGTATCGCAGAGTGTACCGTCAAAATCAAATAAAATCAGTTTTTTATCCATATGTTTAGCAAAGATGGTCAAATTCTTTGAAAAAAGCATTGGGTAAGACCCAAATATTATTATATTTGCATCACTATGAATACGAGATATAGCATATCTAGCTCCCAAGTCCGAATCTAGGAGGCCTTTAGTCCTCCCAAAATCCGGAAATTCTTCGTATTTTACCCCCTTTAGAAAATATTAGAGTTTCACCCAGATAATTGCAATTGACAATCTAGGTTTGTCTTGCCGTTAGGGTGTTTATGTACCATAGTTAAGTCAATGGAAGTTAACGTAATGGTGGCGCAGCAGTGCCACAAGAAGTTCGCAGAAGCCATCTGCGAGGAGATTTACATCTCATCTCAGGAGCGTAAGACAGGTATAGCCAAGCGTACTCCTGAGTACATCTGCGAAAAGATCGACGCAGGTAAGGCTGTGATAGCCATCACCGATGAAAACGAGTTCGCCGGATTCTCATACATTGAGTCCTGGGGCGGCAAGAGCTTTGTGGCAAACTCAGGTCTCATCGTCGCACACAAGTATAGAGGAATGGGAATAGCCAGACGCATCAAGGAGCAGACATTCATCCTTTCGAGAACTCTTTTCCCTGACGCAAAGATTTTCTCCATCACCACAGGAGCTGCAGTGATGAAGATGAACTACGAGTTTGGATTCAGGCCAGTTCCCTACACAGAGTTGACTGACGATCCTGAGTTCTGGAAGGGTTGTGAGGGTTGTAGACATTTCGACATCCTCAAGTCGCACGAATACAAGATGTGCATCTGTACAGGCTTGCTCTTCGACCCTAAGGAGCATCTCGAGATCAAGCATCCAGGTGAAGTAGAGAAGAAAGACACCCAGGCAGCGAGCCTCGCTGCCGCAGCACAGCAGCTTGCTGAAGCTGCAAAAGTATTGGCAGCAGCCGCTAACAAAGAATAAAAAACAGAAAGAAATATGGCAAAGAAGAAAGTAGTTGTCGCATTCAGCGGCGGTCTCGATACATCGTACAATGTGATGTATCTCACAAAGGAAATGGGTTATGAGGTTTACGCAGCATGCGCAAACACAGGTGGCTTCAGCGAGGAGCAGCTCAAGGCAAACGAAGAGAACGCATACAAGCTCGGCGCAGTGAAGTACGTAACTCTCGATGTTACCCAGGAGTACTACGAGAAGAGCCTCAAGTACATGGTATTCGGTAATGTACTCAGAAATGGAACCTACCCTATCTCAGTATCTTCAGAGCGTATTTTCCAGGGAATGGCCATCGCTCGCTACGCAAAGGAGATCGGCGCAGACGCTATCGCACATGGTTCTACCGGCGCCGGTAACGACCAGGTCCGCTTCGACATGACCTTCCTCGTTCTCTGCCCTAAGATGGAGATCATCACACTCACCAGAGACAAGAACCTCAGCCGTAAGGAAGAGGTGGATTACCTGAATGCGAATGGTTATTTCGCAGATTTCACCAAGCTCAAGTACTCTTATAATGTAGGAATCTGGGGTACATCGATCTGTGGAGGAGAAATCCTTGACTCAAAGCAGGGTCTCCCTGAAACAGCATACCTCAAGCAGGTAACCAAGTCCGGAAGCGAAATCCTCAGCCTTACTTTCACCAAGGGAGAACTCACTGCAGTGAATGGAGTGGAGTACAGCGACAAGATCAAGGCCATCCAGGAAGTCGAGCGCATTGGATCAGCATACGGCATCGGTCGCGACATGCACGTTGGTGACACCATCATCGGCATCAAGGGCCGCGTAGGTTTCGAGGCCGCAGCGCCTATGCTCATCATCGCTGCCCATAAGTTCCTCGAGAAGTTTACCCTCTCGAAGTGGCAGCAGTACTGGAAGGAGCAGGTAGCGAACTGGTACGGAATGTTCCTCCACGAAAGCCAGTATCTCGAGCCAGTGATGCCGGATATCGAGGCTATGCTCACCAGCAGCCAGCGTAATGTCAATGGTACCGTCACTCTCGAGCTTCGCCCTCTCAGCTTCTCGACAGTAGGTGTGGATTCTCCTGACGATCTCGTCAAGAACAAGCTCGGTGAGTATGGCGAGGGTGCAAAGGGTTGGACCTCAGAAGAGGCAAAGGGCTTCATCAAGGTCACCTCTACCCCACTGCGCGCTTACTATCTTGCACATCCAGACGAGGAGAGATAGAGTATGGTGAAGGTAGGTATACTTGGAGCCGCAGGCTACACAGGAGGAGAACTCATCCGCTTGCTTCTGAATCATCCTGATGCAGAAATAGTGTTCGCAAACAGCGAGTCAAACGCAGGAAACCTTGTTTCTGACGTTCATGAGGGACTCATCGGCGAGACCGACATGAGATTCAGTGCAGACATGCCTTTTGAGAAGGTGGACGTAGTGTACTTCTGCTTTGGGCATGGAAAAAGCGAAGCATTCCTCAAGGAGCATAGCATCCCTGAGAATGTCAAGATCATTGACCTGGCACAGGATTTCCGCATCGCAGCGCCTACGCATGACTATGTATATGGACTTCCAGAGACTCACAAGGAAGCCATAAAGTCGTGCATGCACCTTGCCAACCCAGGATGTTTTGCTACATGTATCCAGATCGGCTTACTCCCATTGGCGAAGGCAGGACTTCTCACAAACGACGTGGCAGTGAACGCCATCACCGGCAGTACAGGCGCAGGCCAGAAGCCAGGCGCCACCACTCACTTCAGCTGGCGTGCCGACAACATGAGCGTATACAAGGTATTTACCCACCAGCATCTCCATGAGATCAAGCAGTCGATAAAGGAGCTCCAGGGCTCGCTCGACGCATCAATAGACTTCATTCCATATAGAGGAGGCTTCACCAGAGGAATCTTCTGTACAAGCGTCGTCAAGTTTGACGGCGATGAAGGTTCTTCACAGAATCCGACAGCAGAGCAGCTATCTCAGCTCTACAAGGACTTCTACGCAGATGCTGCTTTCACCCACTATGTGGATAAGGACATAGACCTCAAACAGGTCGTTAACACAAACAAAGGCCTCGTGCACGTGGAGAAATTCGGTTCAAAGGCCGTCATCACCAGCTGCATTGACAACCTCCTCAAGGGAGCTGTCGGACAGGCCGTTCAAAACATGAACTTGATGTTCGGTCTCCCGGAGACTGCCGGACTCAAGCTCAAACCATCAGCATTTTAGATTATGAATCTCTTTGACGTATATTCACTTTTCGATGTCACTCCCGTAAAGGCACAGGGCTGCAAGGTTTGGGATGACAAGGGCCAGGAGTACCTTGACCTCTACGGCGGCCACGCCGTGATCTCAGTAGGTCATTCACACCCTGACTACGTTAAGGCTCTTACCGACCAGCTCGGAAAGATAGGCTTCTACTCAAACAGCGTCATCAACCCTCTCCAGGAGGAGCTTGCAAGTAAGCTCGGAAAGGCCTGTGGATACGAAGACTACACTCTGTTCCTCGACAATTCAGGAGCGGAGTCGAACGAAAATGCAGCGAAGCTCGCATCCTTCCACACAGGAAAGGACAGAATCATTGCCTTCCACAAGAGCTTCCACGGCCGCACATCCGGCGCCGTGGCACTCACCGACAACCCAAACATCGTATCTCCGTTCAACTCACACCACAAGGTTACCTTCTGCGACCTCAATGATGCCGAAGGAGTGGAGAAGGAGCTCAAGAAAGGCGACGTCGCTGGTGTCATCATCGAGGGCATCCAGGGATGTGGCGGAATCAACCTCCCTACCACCGAGTTCATGCAGGCTCTTGAGTCACTCTGCCACAAATACGGCTGCGTACTCATCCTCGATGAGGTGCAGAGTGGATATGGCCGCACCGGCAAGTTCTTCGCACACCAGTGGGCTGGCGTTAAGCCTGGTATCATCACCATGGGCAAGGGTATTGCAAACGGTTTCCCTTGCGGAGGCATTCTCATCTCTCCTGAATTCAAGGCGGTAAAGGGTATGCTCGGTACCACTTTTGGAGGAAACTACCTCGCCATGGCGGCTGCACTTTCAGTTCTTGACATCATGGAAAAGGAAGACCTTGTAGAGAACGCTCGCAAGGTAGGTGAATACATCAAGAACAACATCCCAGCTTCCCCAAAGATCAAGGAAGTGAGAGGCCGTGGCCTCATGCTTGGCATCGAGTTCAATGAAGAAGTGGCACCTATCAGAAAGGCTCTGCTGTTCGACAAGCACATCTTCACCGGAGTGGCTGGTAAGAACATGGTTCGTCTCCTCGCTCCACTTTGCCTTACCATGGAGCAGGCGGAGGTATTCATTAATGCATTAAAGGAGGTATTGTAATGAAATCATTCTTTCACGTATCAGATATAGGCGACCTTAATGCTGCTCTTGCAGAGGCAATGCAGGTCAAGGCGACGCCATTTGCATGGAAGCATCTTGGTGAGAACAAGACCATAATGCTCGTGTTCTTCAACAGCAGTCTGCGTACTCGCCTCAGCAGCCAGAAGGCCGCGCTTAACCTCGGTATGAACCCTATTGTCCTGAACATTGGCCAGGACAGCTGGAAGCTTGAGACCGAGATGGGCGTTGTGATGGATGGCGACAAGTCTGAGCACCTTCGCGAGGCCATCCCTGTGATGGCCAGCTACTGCGACATCATTGGCGTACGCTCATTCGCTGGCCTCAAGGACCGCGAGTATGACTACGCAGAGACGGTGCTCCAGCAGTTCATAGAGTTCAGCGGCAAGCCCGTCATCAGCTTGGAGTCTGCCACTGTGCATCCTTGTCAGGCATTCGCTGACCTCATCACCATCGAGGAGCATAAGAAAGTGAAGCGACCAAAGGTCGTACTCACATGGGCACCTCACCCTAAGGCACTTCCTCAGGCAGTACCAAACTCATTCGCAGAGTGGATGAACGCCGCAGATGTGGACTTCGTCATCACTCACCCTCACGGATACGAGCTTGACCCTCAATTCGTAGGCGACGCCGTAGTGGAGTATGACCAGATGAAGGCCCTCGAAGGCGCAGATTTCGTATACGCGAAGAACTGGAGCTGCCCAGGCGTCACAGACCCATCTCAGTACGGAGAGATACTCTCCAAGGATATGGGTTGGACAGTTGATGCCGCTCACATGGCTGTGACAAACAACGCATTCTTCATGCATTGCCTCCCTGTTCGCCGAAACATGATCGTCTCTGACGAAGTCATTGACGCACCTACCAGCCTCGTCATCCCAGAGGCTGCGAACAGAGTGGTTTCTGCACAGGTGGTGATGAAGAGAATGCTTGAAAATCTCCAGAAGTAGGCATGAAAGTAGTCAAGATAGGAGGAAATGTCGTTGACAATGAGCCAATGCTCAGGCAGTTCTGTCACGATTTCGCCGCGCTTGAAGGGCCAAAGGTCCTAGTGCACGGCGGAGGTGTGATGGCTAGCGGTATCCAGGAAGCTCTGGGCCAGAAACCCATCAAGATAGAGGGAAGGCGCGTCACTGACGAGGAGACCCTGAAGGTGGTGACCATGGTCTATGCAGGCTGGTGCGGCAAGCACATTGCCGCCCTTCTCCAGAAGGAAGGATGCAACGCCATAAGCCTTGCCGGCTGCGATGCCAGCGTGATCAAGGCGAGCAAGAGAGCTCCTCGCACACTGTCAGATGGAGTGACCGTTGTGGACTATGGTTTCGTAGGTGACGTAAAAGCCTCATCGGTCAATGTAGAGATGGTGGAAGGACTGCTGAAACTTGGCATTGTACCTGTGTTCTGTGCAATAAACCATGACGGAGAAGGTAATCTACTGAACACAAATGCAGATACCATCGCCTCATCAGTTGCAGCCGCGCTTGGCGCAGAGCTCATCTATTGCTTCGAGAAGAAGGGCGTCCTAATGGACAAGGATGACGACTCCAGTGTCATCAAGAGCATCACGCCGGCGGACTTCGAGAAGCTGAGCGCAGACGGTATCATCGCCGATGGCATGCTGCCTAAGATAGAGAATTCATTCAAGGCCATCAAGGATGGCGCAAAGAATGTTGTAATCAAGCACGCAGAAGATCTTTTGAACGACTGTGGCACACTTTTGAGTATATGATGGTTCCATACCTAGATGACGCCGTAAAGCTGCTTAGGATGATGGTCAAGACGCCATCTCTTTCCTTTGAGGAAGAGAACGTACAGGCTGTCATCAGCAAACAGCTTGACGAGTGGGGTGTCAAGCACCAGCTGTTTAAGCGAAACATAGTAGCTATCGCTCCGAATTACGACCCGAGAAAGAAAACCCTAGCGCTTGATGCTCACATAGATACAGTACCGGCAAACTCAGGATATACCCGCGACCCACTGAACCCAGGAGATGAAGAAGATATCATCTGGGGACTAGGGTCCAATGATGACGGAGGAAGCGTGGTGTCTATGACATCCGCTTTTCGTCATTTATGTGGCAGGCAGCTTCCGGTGAATCTGATGCTAGTCCTCAGCTGTGAAGAGGAGCGTTCAGGACCTGATGGAGCGAGATGGCTTTACAGTGGCGAAGGTCCCTTCGGGCATGAGCTGCCTATGCCAGACTTTGTTATCGTCGGGGAGCCTACAGGAATGAAAGCGGCGACCAGCGAAAGAGGTCTACTGGTACTCGACGGTGAAGCTCATGGAGTCAGCGGACACGCTGCAAGAAACGAAGGTGTCAACGCCTTGTACATTGCCATGGAGGACATAGAGAAGCTAAGGAACCACGTTTTTTCCAAGGTATCCCCTATCATGGGAAATGTCAAATTGACAGTTACGCAGATTCAAGCAGGTACGGCACACAATGTGATACCAGATAGCTGTAAGTTCGTCGTGGACATCAGACCGACAGAACAGTACACAAACGAAGAGATTCTGTCAGACCTGCAGAAAGAATGCAGCAGCACACTTGTGGCTAGGAACCTGACAAATCGTTCGTCAGCATCAAGTCCTGAATCGGAGCTTTACAAGACTGTCGAAAGGCTGGGCATAGAGATGTACTCATCTCCGACCACCTCAGACTGGATGCGAATAAGTGCAGACGCATTGAAAATGGGTCCAGGCGAGTCATCACGCTCGCATAGACCAGACGAGTTCATCAAGAAAGAAGAAATCGCAGACGCGATAAACAAATACATTGAATTTATAGAGAATATATATGGCGACACTGTGGAATAAAGGCACAAAGGCTACAGACTTGGTAGAGGACTTCACTGTCGGAGACGACAGGATCCTCGATCGCAAGCTTGCGAAGTACGATGTGGAAGGCTCTATGGCTCACATCAAGATGCTCGAAAGCATTGGACTGCTCAGCGCAGATGAGCTAAAGGCTCTCACCGCTGCGCTGGAGGAAATTCACGACAGCATCCTTAAGGGTGAGTTCGTGCTTGAAGATGACGTAGAGGACATCCACTCCCAGGTGGAGCTTCTCCTCACCAGAAAGCTCGGAGACATGGGTAAGAAAATCCATTCTGGACGCTCAAGGAACGATCAGGTGCTCGTGGATGTGAAACTCTTCCTACGCGATGAGCTGAAGGCAGTCCGCGACGAGGTCATGACCCTCTTCGGCACACTTCAGGCGCTGAGCGAAAAGCACAAAGAGGTACTTCTTCCTGGTTATACCCATGCTCAGGTAGCGATGCCATCATCATTTGGAATGTGGTTTGGTGCCTATGCAGAAAGCCTCGTGGACGATATGTTCATGCTTGGCGGAGCGTACAACGTAGTGAACCAGAATCCATTGGGCTCAGCCGCAGGATACGGAAATTCCTTCCCGCTGGACCGTCAGATGACCACAGAGCTGCTTGGTTTTGCCTATCCTAACTACAACAGTGTAGCAGCGCAGCTCAGTCGTGGAAAGTCAGAGAAGAGCGTAGCATCAGCAATTGGTAGTGTAGCACTTACACTTAATAAATTCGCAGCTGACTGCTGTATGTATATGTGTCCAAACTACGGATTCATCCATTTCCCTGATAGCCTAACCACTGGATCCAGCATCATGCCTCACAAGAAAAACCCAGACGTGTGGGAGATGGTAAGAGGCAAGTGCAACAGAGTGATGTCATGTGAGAATGAGATTGCTCTCCTCTGCTCAAACATGCCTCACGGCTATCACCGTGAATACCAGCTTTTGAAGGACATCCTGTTCCCCGCACTTGACCTCATCCACAAGTGCATAAACATGACCAACTATATGCTTCAGCACATTGAGGTCAATGAAAACATTCTCGATGCTCCTATCTATGATTACTTATTTACCGTAGAGGAAGTAAACAAGAGAACGCTTGCCGGCACCCCATTCAGAGACGCATACAAGCAGGTCGGCATAGAGGTGAATGAAGGACGTTTCCAGTACAGCGGAGGCGATGCTAAGGGTCTCAAAGCATCAGACCTTGGCCACACCCATATCGGTAGCCTTGGAAACCTCTGCAACGACAAGATCAAGGAAAAGATGGAGGTGGCAGCAAGATGGTAGAGACAGGAATCAAAGGACATCTCGAGGAGATCGTCACAGAAGAAAAATCAGCACAGCATGTAGGTAGCGGCACAGCCAGAGTCTTTGCCACTCCTATGATGATAGCTCTTATGGAGCACACTTGTAGGGACTGTGTGAAGCCCTATCTTGGTGAAGGCCAGGAAACGGTAGGCACACTGGTCAATGTATCACATAGTTCAGCCACACCTGTAGGAATGAAAGTCTGGTGCGACTGTGAAGTCGTTGAAGTGGATCGTAGAAGGCTTGCATTCAAAGTACAGGCGTTTGACGAGAAAGGACTCATTGGAGAAGGAACACATGAGCGTTTCATCATCGATGAGGAGCGTTTCATCGCCAAGGCTGAAAGCAAACTTCAGTAAATATGAACATCTTCACAAAGGCAGGTCAAGTGATCAAGGAGACAGTGAGTCTCAATGGTTATCTTGACAAGGAGAAAGCGGCAGAAAATATCAGGAACAACGTCCAGTTTCGTGGACCAAATGCCTGGATTCTTGCCTTTTCGACCATCATCGCATCCATTGGATTGAATGTAAACTCAATCCCTGTCATCATTGGTGCGATGCTCATTTCCCCACTGATGGGACCTATTTTCGGAATAGGTTTTTCTCTTGGGACAAATGATGTAGCACAGCTCAAGCGGGCAGCGAGAAACTTCCTTAGAATGATGCTCATCGCACTTGGTGCATCATTCATCTACTTCCTGCTCACTCCCCTTTCGCTGAACAATCCTACTGAGATTCTCGCGAGAACAAACCCTACCATCTACGACGTGCTTATTGCACTATTCGGAGGTGCAGCCGGAATGTTCGAGCAGTGCAGAAAGGAGAAAGGGACTGTATTCTCAGGCGTGGCCATTGCTACTGCATTGATGCCACCTCTGTGTACTGCAGGATTCGGCATAGCAAGCATGGACCTGCACATCTTCCTGGGAGCGCTTTATCTGTTCCTGATCAACTGCGTATTCATTGCACTCGCCACTTACTTAATGGCCAAAATACTTGACTTCGAGCCAGTGGCATATGAGGATGCGAAGAAGGAAAGGAAGATAAAGTGGTTGACGGGGGTGATTATGCTTATCTTCATCATCCCAAGCGTTTGGTCTGCAGTCAATCTCATCCGTGACACGGAGTTTGATAGCCGCGCGGTGGCATTTGTAAATGAGAACAAGACCATGGATGGTGCCATTATCTATGACTACAGCATCTCTCACGAGGACGGCTATAAGCTAGAGCTGTTCATTAGTGGAGAAAGAATGGATGAGCAGCACATATCGGAGCTGCTGGATGCAGCAAAGAGGTTTGGAATCAGCGAAGACCAGCTCGTGATTCGCGACCACTTCACATCTGAAAGAGGAGTAGCATCTGATATCATAAAGGGTATTTACGCACGCTCAGACGAAGAGCTTGCAAAGAAAGATGCTGAAATTGAAAGTCTGAAGAAAGAAATGGAAGCCGTTCAGCAGAAAGAGGTTCCATACACTCAGATCACCAAGGAAATAGCGAATATCTTCCCTACCATCGAGTCAGTGAACATCTCTGCAGGAAAGAGCGTCACTACGGACAGCCTAAAGGTAACAAACAGCCTCATGGTCATCGCCAAGTCTAGCCAGCCTATGACATTTGGCGACCAGGAGAAACTCTTGAAATGGCTCAAGATCAGGCTTGACAATGATTCCGTAGAGCTTCAGGTGAAGGACAGATAATCGTGATTTGCCAGTTGCTCCTAGGGAGTAAAAAGAATCGGAGATTTTGCTGAAAATAGCAAAACCTCCGATTTCTTTTTACCCTGTCGTCATCACGCCTTGCTGCGCAAGCCGCGGATGCCGACACCCGCTTCCGTGCCGCGGGTGGCACGTCCCTAGAGCAACTGCCAATCCCGATAAATCTGTCCTACAGAAGCTTGAGGGCGCGGGCGAGCTGGTCGGGGCAGCTGGTACCACGTCCGTGACAGTCGATGCCCTCGAGTCGTGAGATGGCATCAGAGACCTTCATACCAGCGATGAGCGCGGCCACACCTGAGGTATTCCCCTCACAGCCGCGATAGTACTGAACTCGATGAACGGTATCCCCTTTCACCGCGATATCTATACGCACTGAGCAGACCTCAGGGCAGGTCTCTACTGAGAGTACCCTGAGTTCTCCTACTGTGCTGTCTGAAATTACTTTTGGTTCAAACATATTACCAAATGATTACTCTATCCTCTGGGTTTCTCCACATCTTGTCACCTTCCTTGATGCCGAATGCGGTGAAGAAGTTTTCGATGTTCCTGAGTGAGACATTAACACGATTCATAGCAAGTGAGTGAACATCCTGCTTGGTAAGGCGTGCCTTCTCTTCATCTGTGATGTTTGTAGCCCAAACATGAGCATATCCAAGGTAGAATCTCTGGTCTGCAGTGAAACCATCGATAGGACCAGGAACATTGCCAGCATATGAGTTCTGAAGTGCGGTGTAAGCTACACGAAGTCCACCCTGATCTGCGATATTCTCACCAAGTGAGAGCTGACCGTTTGCGAAAAGACCAGGAAGGATCTCCACCTCGTTGAACTGATCGACGAGCTTAGAAGTACGTGCCTGGAATGCCTCTGCATCCTCTGCAGTCCACCAATTGTTCATGTTACCATCCTTGTCGAAGAGACGACCCTGGTCATCAAATCCGTGTGTCATCTCATGACCGATAACTACACCGATAGCGCCATAGTTTACAGCATCGTCAGCATCTGGATTGAAGAAAGGTGGCTGAAGAATAGCTGCTGGGAAGCAGATTTCGTTGGTAGTCGGATTATAGTATGCATTTACAGTCTGAGGAGTCATACCCCACTCTGCGCGATCAGGAGCCTGGCCGAGCTTGCTCATATTGTCAGCAATAGCCCAAGCACTTGCAGACTGAAGGTTCTCAAAATAGCTACGAGCTGGATCCACTTCAAGGGTGCTGTAATCCTTCCACTTGTCAGGATATCCGATCTTGACTGTAAAGTTTGAGAGCTTCTCCTGAGCGTATGCCTTGGTGGCATCTGTCATCCACTCGAGCGCATCGATGTGCTGGCCGAGAGCGACCTGAAGGTTCTTCACAAGGGCAAGTACCTTCTCCTTATAAGCCTCAGGGAAATACTTTTCTACATACATCTTACCGACAGCCTCACCAAGGATTCCGTTTGGCACGCTCATGGCGCGCTTCCAGCGTGGCTTCTGTACAGTCACACCACTCATCTGGGTGCTGAAGAAGTCAAATGATGCAGCATAGAAATCATCAGAAAGAGATGAAGCCGCACCACTGATGAACTGTGCTGCTACATAGTCCTTGATATTATCAAGTGACTCAGAAGCAAAAAGTTTTGAGAAAGACTCGAAGTATGAAGGCTGCTCAACAACCATCTTGTCCTGTGCAGGAATGCCGAGCTCTGCGAAGAAAGTAGCGAAATCAAATCCATTGTATGCCTCAATGAACTGTGCTGAGCTCATAGGGTTATAGATTTTCTCGATATCTCTGTTCTGAACATTTGACCAAGAGAACTGTGCAAGCTGATCCTCGATAGCCACAGCGTTTGCTGCCTTCTGCTCTGCATCCTCATATCCGCAGAGAGCGAACATCTTTGCAAGCATCTCGGTATATCCCTTGTGAAGCTCTGCATTTGCAGGATCTACATAATAGTCACGGTTTCTCATACCGAGACCACCCTGTCCGATGTAGAGAATCTGGATATTCGAATCCATGAGGTCAGTCTCCACACCGATGCCGAAGAAACCACCGTCGCCTGTCTTGTTAAGCTCAGCAAGTTTCTTTACAAGAGCATCCTTGTCTGCGACAGCATAGATAGCGTCAAGATGAGGAAGAATAGGCTTAGCTCCTTCTGCGTTAAGGCGAGTGGAGTCAAGTCCCTGCTTGTAGAGATCCACGATCTTCTGGTCAACTGTACCAGCAGCTGGATTCATCTTGGTCATCGAAGTGAAGAGGTCATTAAGGCGCTCCTGATTACGCTCAGAGAGTACATCGAAAGAGCCATAACGAGCATACTCAGGCTTGAGTGGGTTCTTCTGGATCCAGCCTCCGTCTGCGTATGTGTAGAAATCCTCACCAGGGGCAACGCTCTGATCGAGGTCGGTAAGGTCAATGGCTGGAACCTTCTCAGCCTTAGGCTGACATGCAGCGAGCATGGAAAGGGAAGCCATAATCATAAGTACTTTTTTCATTTTTTATTTTGTTTTTATTGACACGCTTGTCTTGTATGGGTGTGAAACAGCCGAAGCAGCAGCGATCTGTGCCAGGATGGAGTCGCTGAGACCAACACCCTCTGGTCTATAATGTACCTTTTCGAGATTCTCGCCTGTGAGCTTGCAGAACCAAGTAAGAGCGGCAGCATATCGTCCAAGCTTATAACTGAGGTGATAGCCATCTCTGGTGAGTTCGCTTTCCATTCCAAGCATCCTGAGATTCTGTATGGTGCTTCCGCAAGGGATGATGCCCATACCGTGCTCGAAGGATGCCTTGCGGCTGCATTTCATGATAAGGCTATACATCTTCTGCTGATCATTGTCGTAATTAGGGAAATTAGGATGTGTAGAATCCAATGCGTATGCCCATGTCTGATGCCAGTAGAGCTTGGCCTCTGGCTGATACTTGCGAACATACTTGATGAGGTCTGTCAAGTAAGGCTCATAGGTCTCAGCAAATCCAGAATAGTGGCTTGCCTGCTGCATGGTGATGACATCCCACTTCTCCTCCTTGAGAGCGGCCTCCAGAGGAAAGTTTTCAGTCTTGCGAAGGACTCCGTCTGCAGAGATCTTTCTGTACGAATATGCGCCCTCTCCAGATACTGAGTTATTGTAGTGCCTCTCAAGCGAGCATCCACCGATATAAAGATTACCAATGATAAAGACGTAACCACGCTCGTCAGCGATCTGGAACAGATTCTGCTCCACTGCATCTACCGAAAAGCTGTTACCGATAGCAAGAACCTTGAGGGTATCTTTCTGTGCTGATGCGATGCCTGAAACGAGGATCATCGTCATCATGATTGCTATAAAACGCTTCATATGAAAAAAGTTAAAAATCAATGATTCAAAATTACTAAAAAAATTTAGATGTATGGAGAAAAGTGAGTAATTTAGCAGAATATGATACGATTTGACAGCGACTACATCGAAGGATGCCATCCAGCCATATTGGCACGCTTGGCAGAGACAAACATGGAGCAGACAGTCGGCTACGGCTGCGACCCACATTGCGACAGAGCGCGTGCGCTCATCAAGTCAGCATGTGGAAGAGAAGACGTAGACGTCCACTTTCTCGTAGGTGGCACGCAGGCCAATGCTACAGTGATTTCCTCTATCCTAAGACCCTATCAGGGAGTGGTATGCTCATGCACCGGACACATTGGTGTACATGAGACTGGAGCCATTGAACATGGTGGACACAAGGTGCTCGCCATCCCTGGACCTGACAGCAAGCTGCATGCTTGCGATGTCGAGAAACTATTCTCATCACACTACAGCGACCCTAGCTGGGAGCACACCGTGCAGCCTGGCATGGCCTATCTGTCTTTTTCCAATGAGCTCGGTCTCATCTACACACTTGAGGAATTGAAGGCCATAAAGGCCGTATGCGACAAGTGGCACGCTCCCCTCTTCATCGACGGCGCTCGTCTAGGTTATGGACTTGCAGCTCCAGGCTGCGACGTCACACTCCAGGACATCGCTCAGATAGCAGATATATTCTACATCGGCGGTACCAAGCAGGGAGCTTTATTCGGAGAGGCTGTTGTGATCGTAAACGAGGCACTCAAGAAAGACTTCAGATATCACATCAAGCAGAATGGTGGCATGCTGGCAAAGGGACGCCTACTTGGCATCCAGTTCGAGACCCTCTTCGAAGATGGCCTATACATGAAGCTCGCTAAGCACGCAGACGACATGGCTTCGCTCATCAGAGATGGATTCAAGGCCAAGGGGTATGAGTTCCTTACTGACAGTCCGACCAATCAGGTTTTCCCTATTCTCAGCATGGAAAAGGTTGAAGAACTTCAGAAAGAGTTTGGTTTTGAGACATGGCAGGAAGTGGGAGACATGATGGCAGTCAGGTTCTGCACTAGCTGGTGTACCCCTCGTGAGAATGTAGAGGCGCTTCTTAAGGCCATTTAGCATTTGGTACTTAAAGGCAATTTTGGTAAATTTGTACGATTATTTGGAATAATAAACACATTGACTATGTGGGCTAAATTTTGCGGTTTTCTTCTCAGGCTCCTCGGATGGACAAAAGACGGTGGTCCAGTGGAGGAAAAGAAAGCCATAATACTCGGTGTTCCTCACACCACATTCATGGATTTCGTGGTTTCATACCTCTTTTATACAAGTCACAATGCCGGCAAGGCTCATGTGATGGTCAAGAAAGAAATGTTCGTATGGCCTATCAAGGGGCTGCTCAAGGCCATGGGTGGCGTCCCTATGGACAGGTCAAATGCGACCGCTCTCATCAAGGGCATCGTAGATGAGTTCAACAGCAAGGAATTCTTCGTTCTTGCGATGTGTCCAGAAGGCACAAGAAAACCTATCAAGAAGTGGAAGACAGGATACCATACTATCGCAAAGGCAGTAGGATGTCCTGTATATCTTGGATACTTCGATTGGGGCACAAAGCACATCGGTGTAGGAAAGAAGTTTGAGCTTTCAGATGACCCTAGAGCTGATACCGAGAAGATACAGCAGATTTATGAGGAGATGAAACTCACGGGCAAGCATCCAGAGAATTACATTACACATTAGACCTTCATGAGCAGACCTAGAAGACTAATAACCAGTAGAGAGAACTACGTAACTACCCTCTCCCGCCTATTCGAGTACAGCACTCTGGTATTCTCGAAGAAGATGATGGGTAGATATGTGGAGGACGACAGTCAGTCATATACCTTCGGACAGTTCCGTACAAAGGTGATGGAGATATCCCATAACCTTTCGAGGTACGGCATCAGCGCTGGAGACAAGGTAGCCATCCTGTCACAGAACATGCCGAACTGGACCGTAGCCATGTTCTCCACTGTCACGTTTGGTAGGGTTATGGTACCTATTCTTCCTGATTCATCAGAAAGCGAGGTGACAAATATCCTCAAGCATTCTGGAAGCAAGGTACTGTTTGTTTCTTCTAGACTCAAGTACAAGGTATCGCAGGAGTGCATTGACAAGCTTACACTTGTCTTTGACCTCGACACACTCCAGATCACAAAGAGAGACGACTCTGCATTCACCTGTGAAGGATGGGTTTCCGAGCCTCAGCCAGACAGCCTCGCTGCGGTAATATACACGTCCGGAACTTCCGGAAAGGCCAAGGGTGTCATGCTGAGCCATCGTAATCTCTGCCATAACACCATAGCAGCCACCCACGTCTTCAAGGCGAACTCAAAGGATCGATGGCTGTCCATTCTTCCTATGCCACACACATACGAGATGGCTTTCAGCCTTCTCTATCCTTTCTACGCTGGAGCATGTGTGAACTACATTCAGAAGCCACCTACCCCTTCCATTCTTCTCAAGACCATGGCGCAGATTCATCCTACCGTGATGAACTCAGTGCCGCTCATCATCGAGAAAGTATACAAGTCAAGCGTGCTTCCTGTCATAAAGAAGAGTCGTGTGCTCTCATGGATGGAGAAGAAGACGCCTCGTATCCTATACCACTTAGTCGGCAAGAGACTCAAGAGATCGTTTGGTGGCAAGATAAGATTCTTTGGCATAGGCGGCTCGAAGCTTGACCCTGTAGTCGAGGACTTCCTGCTCAAGGCTAAGTTCCCATACGCCATCGGATATGGCCTCACCGAGACTGCACCTCTTATCTGCAGCACGAAAGTAGGCACTGGAAAGGTAGGCTCCATCGGATTCCCTGCATGGAATGTAGAAGTAAAGCTGCAGAACGTGAATCCAGAGACAGGCGAGGGCGAAATAATCGCACGAGGAGACAATGTAATGCTCGGCTACTACAAGGACCCAGAAAGAACCAGAGGCGTCATCACAGACGATGGCTGGTTCAAGACAAATGACCTCGCATGCATGGACGCCAAGGGTAGGTTCTACATCAAGGGACGTCTGAACAACATGATACTCGGAGCATCTGGAGAGAACATCTATCCAGAAGAAATCGAGCAGGTGATCAACACAGTGGATGGAGTGAACGAGTCACTCGTCATGGAGCGCGACGGAAAGCTGGTTGCACTCGTTAAGTTTGACGACACTGTGCTGAACTGGAACCAGGCCGGAGAGGACAAGTTCTTCGAGACCCTGCAGCAGAAGAAAGACGCGATCCTCGACTACGTAAACCAGAGAGTAAGCAAGCAGTCAAAGGTAAATACAGTGGAAGTCATGAAGGATCCTTTCGAGAAGACAGCCACGCAGAAGATCAGGCGTTTCAAGTACAAGGACGCCCATGGCGACGACACTCACATAAAATAAATAAAAAAAGGTCTTGCAGACATCTGCAAGACCTTTTTTCTTAGTCGGACATCCTTGAGAAGAAGTCTCTCTCGAATGTGATCTGCTTATCCATGATAAGTGGCCAGTCTCCTTCCAGAAGAGTGAAGAATCCTAGCTGCTCACCATAGATGATGGATAGTTCGAATACGTACTCCTCACCACCAGCAAAGAAATGGAAGCGGCGCGAGTATCCATCTGGGCCGTCAGCATCAAATTCCGAATCCTGAATCAGCTGACCACCAAGACTGGCGGCATGCCACAAGAGAAAGTGCCGCAAGCATAAAGAGGATGGTTTTCTTCATGACAAAACTAGTATTATGTACAAAAATACTAATTTTGCAGGTAAACAAATACATTGTCATGATAGAAACCACACTCGCAAGGTCCAGCACGAGCAGAATCTGCTACATCATACTCCCAGAAGGGTTGCGTGAGGACGGGCTGCGCTGGATGCAGGAAGCGGCGCAGCGCTTCGACATAAGCATAGCCGCGCTTCGTGGTGTGGAGTGGAATGACGACCTGACACCGTGGCCCGCAGCCGGCGTGTTCAAGAAAGCGAAGCCTTTCGCTGGACACGCGGCGCAGTTCCTGCCGGAGCTTATCTCCAGCATCATGGAGTTTGAGAAGTCCAATGACTTCGACCATCCCGAGCGTACGCTCATCGGCATATCGCTATCTGGCCTATTCGCCCTCTGGGCTAGCTACAGCTGCGACGCATTCTCACGCGTCTGCGCCATCTCGGGATCATTGTGGTATGACGGTTTCGCCGACTGGTGCGCAGAGCACAGACTCTCCCCTGCCATCCGTCAGGTCATATTGACCCTCGGCGACCGAGAGAAGAATTCCAAGGACGCCAGAATGTCTCAAGTTCAAGTACTTACTGAAAAAATAGTGTCGCACATTGACTGTGCGACATACATTCTGGAGCCTGGCATTACGCACTTCTCCCCTATCCTTCCGCGACTGGATCTAGTCCTCTCGAAGCTGCTTTAGCAGCGCCTTGCAGCTATCATTCACCTGCCTCCATGTGAGGTCAAAGTCGCGCGTGTACCATGGATCTGCGACATCTCCATCGTCACCGACATATGACAGCAGTAGACTAACTTTTTGCTCATCATCATTGCCAATGATATAGCTCAAGTTTCTTAGATTCCAACGATCCATACAGATGACCATGTCGTAGTATTTGTAGTCACGAGGTGTCATCTGCCTCGCATGATGACGCGAGCAATCGATGCCCGCAGCATTCAAAAGGCGTCTTACGGGTGGATAGACACCATTTCCAATCTCCTCTGTCGAAGTCGCTGCGGAAGCGATCTCGAAATCACCGTCCAAACCCTCTTTCTGCACAAGGTCACGCATCACATATTCTGCCATCGGTGAACGGCAGATGTTTCCGTGGCATACAAACAATATCCTTTTCATATTGGCAAAGATATATTAAATTTGTTGAAAAAGAGAAACAGATGAAGAAAGCACCTTACATTGAGATTGAGAATCTCGACAAACTGATGGCGTACGCCAGCGAGAATGATGGATTCGCACACATTGCCTTCCAAGACATTGACTTTAACGAGGTTCCCGACCCTTTCTGTAAGAGATCATACGCTGACTGCATCTTTATGGGATGCGACATTCCAGAATGTCTCAAGCCGCACATGAACGACCACTGCTTCGTATTTCCAAACTTTGACATGCCGTTTGTGACCTATCCAAGTGAGCTCTACAGCAGCGAGACACTCTACGATGGATTTGATCCTAAGAAAGAGGAAACTTTCGATGACTGCTACGACTCAAGGGTATACAAGCATTACATCGAGGCAGGAAAACAAGCTAGATGTATAAGCGAGACACTTGCGCGCTCGCTGCACGACCACTCCATCAGCGATGCGCTCTACGATTTCCTGGACAACTACGACGAGAAAGATGTGATAGCTGTAATGGGAGGACATGCATTGGCCCGTACCGATGCTGGATATAGGAAAGTCGCATACATAAGCAAGGCCCTCACCGAGCGTGGAAAACTGATGGTCAGCGGTGGTGGCCCTGGAGCGATGGAGGCCACGCACCTTGGAGCCTGGATGGCAGGACGTAGCGAGAAGGAACTTGATGACGCCATCGACATGCTTTCAGTAGCACCATCTTTCTGCGACGAGCATTGGCTGTCATCGGCATTTGAAGTGATGGCCAAGTACCCTCAGGAAAGTTTCTTCAGCCTTGGCGTGCCTACATGGTTCTACGGGCACGAACCTGCAGCCGCATTTGCCACACACATTGCCAAGTATTTTGATAACAGTGTTCGTGAGGATGGCATCCTCACTATCGCGAAGGGAGGCATTATCTACTCCCCTGGCAGCGCGGGCACCCTGCAGGAAATATTCCAGGATGCCGCCCAGAACCATTACGAAACCTTCGGATATGCTAGTCCAATGGTGTTCCTAGGAAAGAAGTACTACACAGAAGATATCCCTGTATATCCACTTATTCAGGATCTTCTGGCAAGAGGTAAGTATAAGAATCTCATACTCTCCATAACTGACGACCCTGATGAAGTGGTATCTCAGTTAGTGTAAGAAAAAGGCCGGGTGGATATCCACTCGGCCTTTCTTAATCTGTTTGAACGACTTACTTTGCGACAGTCTTGAAAATGCCTGTGAGTGTATTCACAGCAGCATTTATGCTCTTAGATGCAGAATCTACCTGAGCCGCAGCCTCTGAAGCCTTGGCAGCATTTGAAGCAGCCTTTGTAGCAGCAGCAGTGACAGAGTTAAGGTCAATGCTTGAGAGCTTACCAAGCTGAGACACTACGCTTGCGGCGTTGGCCTGATTAACGAGCTTAGAAGAGCCTGAGATGAGGCCCTCGATGAAAGAACTTGTATCTGGAGTAGTCTTAACACCCTTGACATTGTTTGCGATAGTAGCAATGTTAATGATGTTCTGAATGTTCGAAAGATCTATCTTACCATCTTTCTGATACTGGGTATAAAGTGCGAGGAGAGCAGTACCTACGCTTGAACCATTTGTGTTTGTGACTGTAGAAGCTGTAGAGCCCGCATTTGAAGATGCCGAAGAACCAAGGATACCGCATGAAGCGGTGAGCAAGACAGCAGCGATAGCTGCGATGATAACTTTAACTTTCATATATGTGATGATTAATTGTTGTCTATACAAAGACAAATCTAATACCAATTCGTCTAATCTCCAATAATCTTTATATCTTTGCGTATCAAATTATTCACATATGGCACACATAATCAATCTCCCACTCGCTGGAGAGTGGAACGTAGAAGAGGAAGTAATCACCGAGCAGGGTGAGGAGGTTCTCTCATATTACGCAAACAAAGACCATCGCTCCATAGAGCTCTATGTGGGAAATACACCTGAGGACTCAGACGCGAAAACAGAGTGCATCAACTCTTACCTTGAAGCTATCGGGTCTGACGACGAGGAGGAGGAAATCCCAGTTCAGGAAATCATGTTCCTTGGAAAGACAGGCTGGTGCTACGAAGCAGAAGATGACGAAGGATGTCCTGTTATCCTCATCACAGTAGAGCCTACTCCTGGCACACTCGTAATGGCCATTCTCGCAGAGAAGAATGAAGAACTTCTCGACGATCTCATGACATACGTAGACGAGAAACTTGAGATAGACTAAGCTAGCATTCATAAAAAAAAGAGAGGCTCCGGTGTATTTCCGGGGCCTCTCTTTATGTGTCAGAGTATAATTACTTCTTACACTCGCCTGCAAGACAGTTCCAAACAACTGCAGAGAGAGCAGCACCTGCGAGAGGAGCAAGGATGAATACCCAAACGTCCTTGAGAGCTGCGCCACCTACGAAGAGAGCTGGTCCGAATGAACGAGCTGGGTTCACTGAAGTACCAGTGAGGTTAATGCATACGAGGTGTACAAGTACGAGGGTAAGACCGATAGCGAGACCTGCGAGGTTGCCTGCGCCCTTCTTCTCATCGGTAGTACCGAGAACAACGAGTACAAATACGAAAGTAGCGATGAGCTCTACGAGGCAAGCACCCCATACGCCACCAGCATTAGCGACACCATTTGTGCCAAGTCCTTCTGGAGAGCCCATAGCACCAGCAGCGCCAGTAGTCTTAACGATAGCGAAAAGAATAGCTGCACCGAGGATACCGCCAACGAACTGGCCTACCCAGTAACCACAAGCGTCCTTCCAAGTCATTCTGCCTGACATAGCTACACCAAGGGTGATAGCTGGGTTGATGTGGCAGCCTGAGATTGCGCCGATGGTATAAGCCATAGCGATAACAGAAAGACCGAAAGCAAGTGCGGTAGCTGCTACACCAGCAGGCTCACCACAACCAACGAAAACTGCGGTACCGCAGCCCATGAGAGTCAGAACCATTGTTCCAACCATCTCTGCAAGATACTTTTTCATAATTATAATTGCATTAAAGGGTTATTTCTTTGATGGAAGACAAGCGTACACGACATTCATGAGAATGTACATGAGGAATGAGAGAAGAATGGCGAGCGACCAGTTGAGGCGAAGCACAGCCACCACAACGATGCAAAGAGCGACGTTAACGATGAAACTGATGCGCTTTCCCTTGGTGAAGCTATCTACCTCACCTGCCTTGAACTTCATCGCAAACATAGGAATCTCGGAAACGAGAAGAGCCGAAAGGATGATGGCAATAGCTGGGACAAACACCTTTCCGGCAGCCCATACAGTGATGAAAGTGCCTGGCTGGGATGCCTCGAAATAGCACAGTGAGCCACATACCATAGCAGCAGCAGGTGTAGGAAGGCCAATGAAACTGCTATGCTGACGGTCGTCAACATTGAACTTGGCGAGTCTCAGGCCAGAGCATACAGCCAGCACTACAGGAATGTAGCAAACCCAGCTCACTGAGAAGGTGCAGACCTTCATCAAATTTACGAGCATAACAGAAGGAAGTACACCGAAGCTGACCACATCAGAGAGTGAATCCAGCTCCTTGCCCATATCTGAATAAGCATTCAGCATCCTGGCTGCGAGTCCGTCGCAAAAATCGAAGACCGCTGCAGCAAGCATAAGTGGGAATGCCACTGCCACCTTTCCTTCCAATGCGAAAATCACTCCCACAACCCCACAAAGGAGGTTGAGGGAGGTGATCATATCAGGTATATACTTCGTAATCTTCATTACTTAATGCCAAGCTTCTTAGCGATAGCCTTAGGAAGAGCTGACTTATGAACCATAATGTCCATAGACTGGTTTCTTACGAATGCCTCTGTAGCATACCAGATACCCTCATTCTTTCCTGCAGTACCCCATGAGTTCTTAACCATATAGTACTTCTTGCCATCCTGGTCCTTAGCGATACCGAAGATCTGCATACCGTGGTCATCGGTGATGGTCTTGCGATCAAAACCCTCCTGATGAGTCTCCTGGGTAGCTTCCTTCTCAACTACGGTAACGACTGGCTTAGGTGCACCTTCTTCCTTGCCTACCCAATGATCCTGGTCTGAACCAGCAGCCTTGGTCTGCGCTGCGTCAAGAAGGATTGCGAGGCCATCACGAGTAAATCCTGGCTCGCTGACATCTGCGCCCCAGGCAGCGGTGTAGCCATTCTCAATAGCTGCGTCAAGAACCTGCATGAACTCATCCATAGGGAGGTTCCAAACGAGATCACCACGCCAGTTATCACATACCTCGATAGGGAACTGGGTGTAGAATGGATGATGTGTGAATGAAGAAACTGTCACATAATCCTCTGGCTTGAACTTGAGTGCATCTCTATATGACTCTGGAGTATACTCTACTCCGTCTACAGTGAAAGTCTTAGGATACTCGCCGAGGTACTCAGCGAGAACAGCGTCGAAACCTCTCTTCCAAGCGGTTGTAAGCTGATTTCTGTTAGGGACCTTAGCGATAGTGGTAACATAAGCCTTAAGCACTGCGTCAAGCTCATTCTGTGCAGGAAGTGAATAACCATAGTTCATTCCGGTCATTGCCTCCTGAGGAACCATACCATAGTCACGGATAACATCGAGAACATCATCAGCCTCAGAACCTGCACCGAAAGTGAGGTTACCATCGAGTCTGACAAACTTGGAAGCTCTGTCTGAGTATGAGTGAGCTACGATGAAGAACTCTGAAAGATCAGGGTACTTGGCCTCGTCCTTGATACCATTGAGGCGGATAATCTCAGACTCAATGAAACCGATGGTAGAGTAAGCCCAGCAAGTACCACTTGATGCCTGGTTCTTAACCGGAGTGATAGGATTTGCCTTTACAGTCTCAAACTTGAATTTAGAGAACTGGAGCTGTGCACTGGCTGTAGCTGATACTGTGAGAGCTGCAGCTGCGATGACAAGAAACTTTTTCATGTTTATCATTAATTAGAAATTTGTCTAATCCGTATGTATATACAAATATAGTCATTAATATTCAAAAAAAACAAGGGTCCGCTGATTAGCGCACCCTTGTGTGTTATAAGGTATTCTGTAACAAAATTACTTTGTGATAACCTTAGCCATCTCAAGAACCTTGTTTGAGTAACCCCACTCGTTGTCGTACCAAGAGCAAACCTTAACGAAAGTAGGATCGAGCTGGATACCTGCCTTTGCGTCGAAGATTGAAGTACGAGCGTCGTTACGGAAGTCGGTAGAAACTACGCACTCGTCGGTATATCCGAGGATACCCTTGAGCTCGCCCTCTGAAGCTGCCTTCATAGCTGCGCAGATCTCATCGTAAGTACAAGGAGTGTTGAGCTCAGCGGTGAGGTCAACGAATGAAACATCTGATGTAGGAACGCGGAGAGACATACCGGTAAGCTTACCGTTAAGCTCAGGGAGAACCTTACCTACTGCCTTAGCAGCACCTGTAGATGAAGGGATGATGTTCTCGAGGATACCACGACCACCTCTCCAGTCCTTCTTTGAAGGGCCGTCAACGGTCTTCTGGGTAGCGGTAGCTGCGTGAACGGTAGTCATGAGACCACGCTTGATGCCGAACTTGTCATTGAGAACCTTAGAGATAGGAGCGAGACAGTTGGTTGTACAAGAAGCGTTAGAGATGATGTCCTGACCTGCGTAGGTAGTGTGGTTAACACCATATACGAACATAGGAGTAGCGTCCTTTGAAGGAGCTGACATGATAACCTTCTTTGCGCCAGCCTGGATGTGCTTGCGAGCGCTCTCGTCGGTAAGGAAGAAGCCAGTAGACTCAACTACAACCTCAGCCTCAACCTCATTCCACTTAAGGTTAGCTGGATCCATCTCAGCTGTGATGCGGATCTTCTTGCCATCAACAACAAGAGCACCATCCTCAGCCTTTACCTCACCCTTGAATGCACCGTGTACTGAATCGTACTTGAGCATGTAAGCAAGATACTCTGGATCGAGAAGGTCATTGATACCTACTACCTCGATCTCACCAGCGAAATTCTCATAAGCGGCACGGAATACCATACGGCCGATACGGCCAAATCCGTTAATACCAAGTTTT
>JAKSJM010000032.1 GCA_024398075.1 Bacteroidales bacterium
AGCGGCACGGAATACCATACGGCCGATACGGCCAAATCCGTTAATACCAAGTTTTACCATTTTTTGATAAGATTTATTAAGTAAATAAAAATATTTCACTTTAGGTTCTCGGGGACTCCCTTTGAATCCACGCAAAAATAGTAAATATTATTGAAAACACCATACACTTTCAAAAGAAGAAACGATTTAAGACAAAAATAGTTATGCAAGTTTTGAGAGTTCAAGGTACTATGCTAAATTTGTAGAATATGAAGATATTGGTAACAAACGATGATGGATACAGGGCACAGGGTATCCAGGTACTGGTAAAGATACTCAAGCAGTTTGGCGATGTGACAGTTATTGCGCCCAAATACCATCAGTCAGGCATGGCTTCGGCAGTCACTATGGGATTCAAACCCATTGCTGTTAAGGACTTAGGCATGGAAGACGGAGTGCATTGGATGTACGTGGACGCTTCACCAGCGAGTTGTGTGAAGTATGCCACAAGCATCGTCTACCCTACTCCAGATCTCTTTCCCGACATAGTGGTATGCGGAATTAACCATGGTTCCAATGCAGCTGGTGCTTCAGTCTACTCTGGCACATTGGGAGCTGCTGAAGAGGCTGCTATCCGTGGCATTCCAGCCATAGGCGTTTCACTTGACGACATGCACTCGGTCGCAGACTTTTCGCCAGTCGAAGCGCACTTCCCTACTATCTTCAAGAAGATAATCTCAGACCATAAATGGAAGCAGGACACATTCTTCAATGTGAACTTCCCAGCCATTCCTGCAGATCAGGTGAAGGGCGTTCGTGTATGCCATCAGGGTTTCACACACTGGGAGGACGAGTACGAGGTATGGGACCCAAGCTTCTTCGAAAAGAGAAACATAGACCTTACCCGTTACGGTTTGAAGAGCACAGAAGTCGAGCATGAAGAGGGAGAGAAAATTTATCTCATGGTAGGCACGCAGAAGGATGAGCAGAGAAACGACAGCCTTTCAGACCACCGCTGCATAGCAGAGGGATATGCTACCATCGTCATGCACACATTGGACACCACCGACCACGCCGAGTGCGCAAAACTCAGAGAGGAAGGATTTGACATAAAGTTCTAAGTATGAAGTACTATATCATAGCAGGAGAGGCGTCCGGAGACCTTCATGGTTCTAATCTCATCAAGGGACTGATATCCAATGATCCAGAAGCCCAGATACGCTGCTGGGGCGGAGAGCTCATGCAGGAAGCAGGAGGCGAGCTCGTGCATCACTATAAGGAAGGTGCCGTCATGGGTACGACCGACGTGCTTGCAAAGGCTGGCAAGCTTCTAGGCAACCTGAAATCTTGCAAGGAAGATATAGTAGGCTGGACACCGGACGTTGTCATACTCATTGACTACCCAGGATTCAACTTCAAGATAGCCAAATTTGCCCACAAGAAGGGATTTAAGGTATTCTATTACATTGCCCCAAAGACATGGGCATCCAGGGAAGGCAGAAACAAGAAGCTGCGCGAGTATGTGGACAAGCTCTTCATCGTGTTCCCATTCGAAATACCCTATTTCGAAAGCAAGCAGATTCCATTCATCTACAAGGGCAACCCTCTGATAGACGCTGTAGATAGCCATGATTTCAAGAAGGTCAGCGAAGGACGCTATATAGCCGTTCTGGCAGGTTCGAGAAAGGGCGAGATCTCTCGCATGATGCCTGTCTGCATGGAAGTTGCCGACAAGCTTGGATGTGACGTAATCGTCGCTGGCGCTCCTGCGAGAAGCGAGGCCGACTACATGCAGTATATCGGGGAGAGAAAGAATGTAAAGCTCGTATTTGGGCGCACATACGATGTGCTCAAGTACGCCGATGCCGCGATAATCAACTCAGGTACAGCCTCCCTGGAGGCAGCATTGATCGGCACGCCCCAGGTAGTTTGTTGGTCAAACTCCCCTATCACAGTCTTCATTGGAAGAAAGATTCTGCGAGTGTTTGACCATATTGAATATATTTCCCTTGGAAATCTCATCATCGACAAGCTTGCCTTCCGCGAGTTGATCCAGGAAGATTTCAATGTGGCCAATGTCACCGAGGAAGTCAGAAGGCTCTGCGATGACAGTGATTACCGCCAGAGCATGCTTGACGATTATGCCGAGATAAGAAACAAGCTGGGCGGCACCGGTGCTTCCACCGCCGTCGCCCAAGCTATGATCGATGCTTTACGCTAATTTCTATCGCCAAATATGGCAGTGCCGATGCGAACCATCGTAGAGCCATTCTTTACAGCAAGATGGTAATCGCCTGACATTCCTATGGATAGCTGGTTGAAATCTTTCAACTCTGGGAAGAGATCGACCAGGTATGCCATGAAGGAGTCAATTCTCTCAAAGTCGGCATTGATGACTGATTCGTCTTCAGTGTGGGAAGCCATTCCCATCAGTCCACGAAAACGTATGCCCTGATACTTGCCCTGCTTTCCGTTGTCATCTATGGATGCAGAAACTGAGAACAGAAGATCAAGGATATCCTCTTCGTGGAAACCCTGCTTGGTCTCCTCTGCACCAAGGTGAAGCTCGAGTAGGACATCTATCACTTTACCATTGGCTTTTGCCCACTTATCGATCTCATCCAGAAGATGATGGGTGTCGACAGACTGCACAAGCGAAGCGTATGGCAGGACCATCTTCAGCTTATTTGTCTGGAGATGACCAATGAAATGCCACTCTATACCTGGACACTCTTCTTTCAGTTCTTCCACCTTGGCGGCCATCTCCTGTGGCCGACTTTCGGCAAATACTCTCTGACCCGCTGCATATGCCTCACGTATGGCATCTGCTGGGTGGAATTTTGAAACTGCCACCAGTTTCACTCCTGATGGCAGTTCATTATAGATTCTTTCAAGATTATCCTTGATCATTGCTATCGTCTCTGATTCTTCTGCTGCTGTCTCTGCATTTCCTGCTGCATTTTCTGAGCCTCCTCAAGGCGCTGCTGCCACTTGGACTTCTTCGCAGGCTTTGAGTCAGCTGCGCGCACCTTAGCGAGAATAGCTTCTGGCTTTACCACAAACTTTCTGAGGATCCAGTTCTGGAGCATCATGAAGAGGTTTGAAAGAAGATAGTAGTAGCTAAGCGCTGCAGAAAGGTTATTACAGATAAAGAACATCATGATAGGCATCATCCATACGCTCATGAACTGCATGCTCTGTGCTGTAGGATCATTAGATGCAGTCTGCGATGACATGGTCATCTTTGAGTAGAAGAACATGGTCGCAGCCATGAGGAGAGCGAACAATGACAAGTGGTCTCCAAGGATAGGGATACGCACGCCATAATCAATGATGGAATCGTAAGCAGAAAGGTCCTGACACCACAGGAAAGGCTGCTGACGAAGCTCGATAGATGCAGGGAAGAATCTGAACATCGCCCAAAGGATAGGGAATGTAAGAAGCGTAGGGAGACATCCGCCCATAGGACTGATGCCCGCTTTCTTATACAACTCCATCTGAGCCTGCTGCTTCTTCAAGGCATCCTCCTGCTTAGGATACTTGGCATTAAGCTTCTCGATCTCTGGCTTGATGGCCGCCATCTTCGCTGATGAAAGATATGACTTGTTCGTGAATGGAAGCACAACTATCTTTATCACGATGGTCATCAAGAGGATAATGAGACCGTAGTTTCCAATGAATCTGTGGAAGAAGTTGAACAGAGGGATGATGACATATCTTGTGAACCAAGCTACAAGCCAACCTCCTACTGTAATGATCTTCTCGTAAGACTGTCCGTAAGTCTTGAGGGTCTGATAATGGTTAGGTCCGAAATAGAACTCAAATGGAATCTCTACCTTTTCTGCTGACTTGAAGTCGCAGCGCATCTGCGCGTCACAAGCCATGAGGTTGTGACTCTCGTCAGACTCTGGGAAGAAACTTACATCCATATTTCCAGAGGCAAACTCCTGAGGTGCCCTGATGATAGATGAGAAGAACTGCTGCTGGAAAGCCACCCAAGAGAATCTTGAGTCCACTCTCTTGGAGCCACTCTTACCGTTTCCGAACTTCTCTGGCTTCTCGCCTTCATGACGATAGTTAACCTTTGAATACTGGGCCTCATTTCTGTAGCCCTTCTCCATTCTAGGGACAACGACAGAGAAGTCAAGGTCAAACGAATTTACATTTCTAGGGATAACTCCCTGCATTCCCACGAATGAAAGAAGATTCTGTACAGCATACTCACCCTCCTTGAGAACATACTTCTGCTCGATATAACCGCCCTGTGAGAAAGGAAGTCTCATGATGACGGTGCTATCGGTATGCTCTGCAACCTGGAAAGTGAAATCAGCGGTGCTGATCACCTGGCCAGCATAGATAGTGATATCATACTTGCAGGTACCAGGGTTGAAGACCTGAAGGTCTGTCTGCTCGTATGTCTTATAATCCTTCAGACGTGCTGAATATGGTTTTGCACCTCTGGTAGTGAAAGTAAGTTCTACCTTGTCGTTCTGAAGGACCACCATCTCCTCTGCAGCCGCATTCGCTGCGTCAAGCAGAGAGTCCTGATAGATAGATGCAGATGGAAGGAGTTCTTCTCTAATGAGCTCCATGGCCTTGTCTCTCATGACCGTGGAGTCCGAAAGATACGATGTAGTACCCTGAGCCGCTGCCAAAGAATCCATCTGTGCCTGGAGCATCGCCTGCTCGTTATACATCCTTGACTGGAATAACGAGAAGCCGAGAATGATCAAGGCTATGAGAAAAAATCCAATAGATGTACTTTTGTTCATTACTCAGCTGCCTCCTCTACCTTTCTAATCTTCTCCTCGAGTTCCTTAAGCTCCTGCTTTGAGGAATCGATTCTCTCCTGCATCTGCTTGATGAGTGCCTCTGAATTCTTTGACATAGAGAAGAAACCTATGTTGTTCTCATATGTAGCGATATCCTGCTGAAGGGTGTTATACTTCTGGATGAGGATGTCCTTCTCGCTACGAGGAGCACGAGCTGGCCTACCTGAGTTTCTCTGGGCACGGCCACCGAACTTAGCCTGCATAGCCTCCTTGAATGCAGCATAAATGGTATCCTTCTCCTTGAATGGGACGAAACCTATTGACTGCCACTTCTCGTTGAACGCCTTCTGTGCCGCAGCATCTGCCTCAGCGCCCTCAGATACATATGCCTTGACTTCCTCGATGACAGCTTTCTTTGCCTTCAAGTTTGCGTAGAAATCATTTTCAGGCTTAGCCTGCTTGTCACGCTCAGCGAAGAACTCATCGCAAGCTGTACGGAATCTCTTCCAGAGCTGCTCGCTCTTCTTTCTAGGCACAGCGCCTATCTCCTTCCACTGCTTCTGAAGGCCAATGAGAAGATCGGTAGTCTTCTTCCAGTCAGTGCTTGACTTGAGAGCCTCTGCCTGCTCGATGATGGACATCTTCTTCTCAAGATTCTCAGCCATGCTGTCCTTGTACTGAGAGTAGAATACTCTCTTCTTCTCGAAGAACTTGTCACAAGCAGCGCGGAAGCGGTCATATACCTTCTGGTTATCCTTCTTGGATGCGAAGCCTATGCCCTTCCACTGCTTCTGGATTTCCTCAATCTCCTTTGCAAGTGCATTCCACTCGTTTGAAGAAGCGACCTCCTTGTCAGCGATGGCCTCAACCTGCTCGCAAAGGCGCTCCTTTGCAGCAAGATTATCAGCCTGCTTGCCCTTCTGCTCCTCGAAGAAAGCCTGATACTTCTTGTTGATAACTGAAGTAGCAGCCTTGAATCTATCCCATATCTGATCTCTGTATTCCTTAGCTACAGGACCGAACTCCTTCCACTGCTCGTGGAGTTTCTGGAGCTCGCGGAATGCCTCGACTACATTTTCATTTTCAGAGAGCTTCTCTGCTGCCTGGCAGAACGCTTCCTTTGCCTCAAGATTCTTCTTGAAATCAAGGTCACGAAGATCTCTATTTATCTTAACCATATCGTAGAACTTCTCTACGAGATACTGATACTGGTCGTTAACATCTCTAAAATTCTGAGCTGGAACAGGGCCGACCGCTCTCCAACGAGCCTGGATGTCACGGAATGCTGGGAATGTAGCATTTACATCCTCCTGGCTCTCGAGGAGACCCTTGAGGTCTTCGATCACAGCAAGCTTCTTCTGGAGATTCTCCTCCTTCTCTGCATCCTGCTGCTTGTTATACTCGGCACGTTCTTTCTTGAAAGCGTTATACAGAGACTTGAATCCTGCCTCGATGGCCTCGAATGGGTTTACCTTCTCATCCTCAGCCTGAGGGGCCTGTGCTTCCTCTTCGACAGTATCAGCAGATGGCTCCACTACCGGAGTCTCGAATCCGGCCTCAGCCTTCTCCTTCGAGAGCTTCTTGTAGAAAGCAGACTTGATGGCCTCGACATCCTTCGACTTCTTCACTCTCTCGATGCCTTCACCGAGGGACTGGAAGATGTCCACTAGTTCAGCGAGCGTCTTCTCTGCATAATTAACTACCGGAGACTCAGTCTCAATAACGTTTTCCTTGTTTTCAAGTACATCTGAAGAGGTCTGCTCTTCAGGAATGATAACTTCACTCATAATATTAGAGGTTCAAAAAGTGTTTATTATAATAATGTCACGAAATGCAAATATACCTAAATTTGATTAAAAACACTAACTTTGCACAACTAAAGGAATTATTTATGAGAATCGACATTTTGACCGTAGTTCCAGAGCTCCTGGAAAGCCCTCTCAGCCACTCGATCGTAGGCCGCGCCATAAAGAAAGGAGTCGTGGAAATCCATGTCCATAACCTCAGGAAGTACGGCATTGGTCCCAGGAAGAATGTAGACGACTATAACTACGGTGGAGACGCAGGAATGGTCATGATGGTGGAGCCTGTGTTCAAGATGATCGAAGAACTCAAGTCAGAGCGAGACTATGACGAGGTAATCTACATGTCACCAGACGGTGATGTGCTGAACCAGGGCATAGCGAACGAGCTATCACTTAAAGAAAACATCATAATACTCTGCGGGCACTATAAAGGAATAGACCACCGTATCCGCGAGCATCTCATCACAAGGGAAATTTCTGTCGGAGACTATGTTGTAAGCGGTGGAGAGATACCCGCTGCCCTTCTTGCAGACAGCATCGTAAGGCTTATTCCCGGCGCGCTCACAGATGAGACATCGGCCTTAAGCGACTCATTCCAGGACGATCTCCTCTCCCCTCCTGTCTACACACGTCCAGCCGAATTCAATGGCTGGAAAGTGCCTGAAGTGCTTCTCAGTGGAAATCCGAAGCTTATCCAGGCATGGCAGGACGAGCAAGCTCTGGAGCGCACAAAGAGACTTCGTCCACATCTTCTTGAAAAAAAATCAAAATAATTTTGGAAGTCAGCAAAGTTTGACTACCTTTGTATCGTTAAAATAAATCGTTTAAAGACACTCGACTCCTATAACCTAGGAGTGCTAACCAACAATAATTAGCCTTTTTAAGGTAAATACACTACTAACTAACTATAAAGCCCGCAGTGATGCGGGCTTTATAATTATGTGTATGTCAAATATTTAACCTAGAATCCGTAAACCAATCCTACGCTGGCCATAGGCCCCATTCCTATTCCAATCTCACATACTCCCTTCAGATTTTTTGATCCGAAAGACATGCCGAAAGGAACGACATGGTAGCCCAGTCCTCCCTCTAAAGGTGTGGTGCCATCTATTAACTCGAATATAGGGATGATCGTGGTAGATACACCCAGTGATGCTCGACTGTACATGCCGAAAGCTTGTCTCTGGAACCAGCGTCCTTTCATAGAAGGCATAATAGTCAGGAAATTCACACTTGTTGAATTCTGCCCAGTGAAAACCATGCTGCATCTTTCATAAACGACCTCAGCGCCAAATCCTAAATGAGGATTAATGTTGTGGTAATACTGTGTGCTGATATTACCTGATGTACCGACATGTTCCAAGGTCACATCGCCATCCGTAATGACAGAAGCAATGATTGATCCGAATATGCCAGCTACACTGACTGCCACGTATGGAACGCTAATACCTCCATATGTCAATGAAATCTCGTTTCCAGGATACTCTTGAGCCCTGGAGCTGAGACCTAGAAGAACGCACATAAAGCATAGAGCAACCTTCTTCATCATTTGCCTTTAACTAATTCTACTTCATACATTTTCGGCCAATTCTTGCCGGTGAGATAAATCTTTCCCGTCGCAGGATCCTTGGCAATACCATTGAGTACATCTGTGTCAGGTGTACGAAGTTTCTTAGGCAGCAATCCTGTGCAGTCGATGGTAGCCTCCACGACACCACTCGACGGATTAATGATCACAATCATATCCGTAAGATATACATTTGCCCAGATTTTACCATCGATGTACTCAAGCTCATTGAGCATCTTCACAGGGCGCCCATCCATAGTCACCTTGATGGTCTTCTGCACCTTGAGTGACTCATCCAAGAAGAAAATGGAATTCGAGCCGTCAGAGGCGATAAGCTGCTTGCCATCTGTGGTGAGTCCCCATCCTTCGCGAGGGTATGCGAATGAATTTTTATATTCCAATGTCTTCGCGTCATACACAAAGACGAGCTTGTTCGTCCAGGTAAGGATGTAGAGCTTGTCCTTGAAGATAATGGAACCCTCCACAAAGTACTTCTTCGCGAAATCAAGCTTCTTGATAGGTTTGCCATCAGCCATATTCACGACTCTGAATGTGGAAATGCCGTACTGGCCTGTGCTCTCATAGAGCTTGCCATCATTGAAAAAGAGTCCCTGAGTGTATGAGGTGACATCGTGTGGATACTCCTTGACCACCTTGACGCCATAATGATTCACCTTCGCAGAGCATGCAGAGCAAGCAAGCGACAGCGCACCGACAGCTAATATCTTTCCAAAATGCTTCATCGTACCAATGTTTATGAATGACAAATATAAGAAAAATGAGTAAATTTGCAGCAGAAAGAAAAAAGGCAGGGCGTTTCCGTCGCGGCCGCAAGGCTGAGGAAAGTCCGGACAGGACAGAGCACCCCGCTGCGGAAATCGCAGGTGGGAGTAATCTTTCGACAGCCGTAACAGAAAATGACCGCTGGGAACAGCAAGGGTGAAAACGCGAGGTAAGAGCTCACGACGGCGTGCAGCGATGTACGGCGGGTACGGCACCGGGGCCTGCAAGACCAAATATACTGACAGATGAGGACTGCTCGTCCGATGTCAGGGGGTAGGTTGCGAAGATAAATGGCGGATTAAAACAGAAACCGGCTTATGGCTCAGCCTTTTACGTATGGGAAGCATCTGGACATCCAGGTGCTTCCTTCTATTTTATCACTAATTTCTTCAAAAACATAAACCATTTTAGGAAAGAATTGATTAAGTTTGTATGTTCAAAACATACATCACTAATGAATAACCATCAGGATTTCGATGTAATCGTCATCGGTGGAGGAATCACCGGTGCGGGTACAGCTAGGGATTGCTCCATGAGAGGGCTAAAGGTTCTTCTGATCGAGCGCCACGACATTGCAAATGGCGCGACTGGAAGAAACCACGGTCTTCTTCACAGTGGAGCCAGATATGCGGTCAAAGACGCAGAATCAGCAGAAGAGTGCATCAAGGAAAACCAGATCCTCAGAAAGATAGCAGCTCACTGCGTAGACGACACACAGGGACTTTTCATCACTCTACCAGAAGACGCAGAGACAGGTTATGGACTGGATTACCAGAAGGATTTTGTGGAGGCCTGTCTTAAGTCTGGCATAAATGCCAAGGTCATTGACCCGAAGGAGGCTATCAGGATGGAGCCTTCGGTGAATCCTACACTTATAGGAGCAGTGCAGGTACCAGATGGATCTGTGGATCCATTCCGCTTGTGCTCCGCAAACATTGTGGATGCCCAGCTGCACGGAGCGAAAGTGCTCACATATACAGAAGTTACTGAGTTCATAAAGAATGGTGACACCATAGAGGGCGTCAAGGTAAGGAACACCGTAACCGGGGAGGAAGCCGAGTATCGCGCTTCCGTCACTGTAAACGCTGCTGGTATCTGGGGCCATGACATTGCCCAGATGGCTGGCGTGAACATTGGCATGTATCCAGCTAAGGGAGCCCTCCTCGTATTTGCACATAGAGTAAACAATGTAGTCATCAACCGTTGCCGCAAGTCGGCCGACGGCGACATCCTCGTGCCTGGCGACTCAGTTACCGTGATCGGTACCACATCGACCAAGGTTCCATTTGAGGAGTGCGACCACATGACAGTCACCCCTCAGGAAGTGGAGCTTCTGCTGCGCGAGGGCTGTGCGCTCTGTCCTAGCCTCGCCACCACCCGAATCCTCCGTGCATACGCAGGCGTCAGACCTCTTGTAGCGGCCGACGACGACCCTACAGGTCGTAGCATCAGCCGCGGCATCGTCTGCCTCGACCACGAGACTCGCGACGGAGTGAAGGGATTCATCAGTATCACAGGCGGTAAGCTCATGACCTATCGTCTCATGGCAGAGATTGCCACTGATGCAGTTTGCAAGAAACTTAACTCTTCTGCACAGTGCCAGACAGCCACTACCCCACTCCCTGGTTCAGAGAGCACAGGCGTCAAAGAGGTTTCGAAGAAGCTCTGGGGCAGCGCTACACAGGGCCAGAAAGCCGCAGCTGGACGTCTCGGAGCCAAGGCTGCAGAGGTGGAGTTCAACTCCCCTGAAGACAAGCAGCTCATCTGCGAGTGCGAGAATGTAACCCTCGCTGAGATAAAATATGCAGTGAAGCATCTGAATGTGAACACCATGGAGGACCTCAGACGTCGTACACGCGTAGGCATGGGAACATGCCAAGGCACATTCTGTATACGCAAGGCAGCGAAGGCGCTCGCCATCGCGAAGGGTGAGCCTGAGACTGCCGACAAGCTGGCCGCAGACTTCCTCAGCGAAAGATGGAAAGGTATGAAGGCCGTAGGCTGGGGCGACACTCTCCGCGAGATGGAGTTCATGCAGAAAGTTTACAAGGCAGGAAAGCCTGACACATATAAGGACTAGTGAGTATGAAATTTGACGTTATCATCATAGGAGGTGGTCATGCAGGTTCAAGAGTAGCCTGTGGGCTTCAGGACAGTGGGCTCAAATGCGCTGTCATCACTTCAGGTAGATCCATCCACGGATCGACACTCGCCCAGTTCGAGAAGAAAGGCGGAATGGTCCTGGCAGACGACGAGATCACGAATACTTGTATCCAGGACTCGAAGCTTGTCAGCGTAAAGACAGAGAAGCTCGGGGATGTAGTTCTCGAGGCAGCAAACTTCGTGATTGCCACTGGAAAGTTTTTCTCTAAGGGTTTGGTTTCTGATATGAAAAAGGTCTGGGAGCCTATCTTTGGCCTGGATGTAGAGTACTCAGAGGACAGAACCACTTGGTATACAGATAATTTTGCTGACCATCAGCCATTCCTTGACTTCGGAGTAAAGGTCGACGAAACCTCCAAACCATCCATTGAGGGAAAGACTGTAAATAATCTATACGCAGTCGGCGAGCTCCTCGCCGGTGTAAGCTGCGCAGAAAAAGACGACCTTGCAGCAGTCGATGCGACCGCCGACAAGGTAATTGACATCATTAAAGCACAGTAATATGCAGGAAATCAATATTAGCGAACACAATTTCGAGCAATGCCAGAAATGTGGCATCTGTAACGACGTCTGCCCTATGCTGGCAGCAAATCCTGCGTATCCTGGTCCTAAGCAGGCTGGCCCTGATGGAGAGAGATATAGACTTAAGGACAAGGAATTCTACGACTATGCACTCAAGTATTGTCTTAACTGCAAGAGATGTGAAGTGGCATGTCCATCTGGAGTAAAGGTGCCAGACATCATCCAGTCAGCCAGAGAGAAGTACAACACCCATAAGAGCGTTAAGCTTCGCGACATGATGCTCGCAAGCACAGACCTCATGGGCACAATGGTTCGCCCTGTGGCTCCTATCGCAAACACCGTACTCGGCTGGGGCATAACCAAGTCTGTACTTGATGGGGTCATGGCCATTGACCATCGCAGAACCTTCCCGAAGTATTCTGGAGAAGGATTCGAGAAGTGGTTCAAGAAGAAGGCAGCAGCATCACAGGCATCTTTCAAGCATCAGATAAGTTATTTCCACGGCTGTTATGTAAACTACAACTACCCTCAGCTCGGTAAGGACTTCGTGACGGTCATGAATGCCCTCGGCTATGGCGTAAATCTCCTTGATGGAGAAAAGTGCTGTGGCGTAGCCATGGTTTCAGCAGGAATGTTCGACAAGGCCAGAAAGAATGCAGAGAATAACATAAAGGTGATCTCAGAAGCAAAAGGCGACAAGGTGCTTACCACTTCTACCTCATGCACCCTTATGATGCGTGACGAGTATAAGGAGGTGCTTGGAATGGACAACTCTTCAGTACGCGACTCTATCGTCCTCGCCCTGAAGTTCATTTACGAGCTGGTTGACCAGAAGAAGGTAAAGCTTGTATTCAAGAAAGACTACAAGGCTCGCGCTGCTTATCACGTGCCTTGCCATATGGAGAAGCTTGGATGGAGCATCTTCACAAGAGAGCTTCTCGGCATGATCCCTGGACTTGAACTAATACTTCTCGACTCAAACTGCTGCGGTATCTCTGGTACTTTCGGGTTCAAGAAAGAGAACTACGAGATTTCACAGAAGATCGGAAAGCCACTTTTCGACCAGATAGAAGCTGTAAACCCAGACTTCGTAGCATGCGAGTGTGAAACCTGCAAATGGCAGATAGAGATGAGTACCAAGTCAAAGGTCAAGAATCCTATCTCGATACTCGCTGAAGCACTCGACCTCGAAGCGACGGCAGAGGCAAATAAATAACAAATAAGGGATGACCGATTGGCCATCCCTTATTTTTATAGATTCTTTCTTATTTCTATTCGCTTTCGTAACGAGCTTGCATTAACCATATCAGAATCATCAGCTTCAGCTTGGTTCAGCCATTCAACAGCAAGGTCATAGTCTCCGAGCATGTAGCAAGCTACAGCAATATTGTATTCATAACAAGCTCTCGAGTGAAGGTTCTTTGTCTTTACCAGTCGTAGCCAGTCCTCCAGAGCTTTTTCCCACTCCATACTTGATGCCTTATCTATGGCATGGATGGAATCGTCCGAATCAAAATAGTAGACTGTGTAGTACTCATTTTTCCAAGAGCTCAGGAAGTTATCTGCTAGCTTTGTGCCTAAAGCCTCGGCAATCCTCACACTGTTCTTGACCTGAAGACTGTCCAGCACCTCTGCAGTGGATGGGATCTCGGCACGGGCATAAACCCTATACACAGAGTCCTTTCCCATGGAATCATAGGCATAAACTCCAGATTGAACAACAGGACGAGATGTGCCGAAAGTGAAACGAGGGGCATCTACGACGAAAAGTACATCTGGACCAAGCTCCGTAGTCAGCGTAACCATCGAATCCAGACTTGAGTAGTCTCCCGACATCTTCTCCATGCTGTAAACTTTCACGGCAGGAGAACCACCGAAATAATCATCCTCAAGTCCACATGCAAACGCATCGGCTACTCTATTGTTAAATAGGGTATCTGTACATTCCTTATCATGAAGATAGAGGACTGCTAAATCCTTACCTACTGGCGCCATGCCTGACTTTGAAGGGTACCTCATCTCCACAAGCATAGTGTATGTAGATGGGCCACAAGAAGTCAGCATCGCAGTAGCAACGGCAAGTGCCAAGATGAACTTTTTCATACTTTCTACCATTTATAATTCTACAAGTTCTGCAGCGAGGTCATACATATCCGCAGAGAGTATCTTGACAATGATGAACTCACCTATCAATGAGTATGGATCCACATCATCAAAAGCCTTCGCATCGTACTTGACGAGTATCTCACCATCAACCTCTGGGCTTTCTGAACGGCTACGGCAGACAAGCACTCCATCGACGAAGTCGTCTACCATGACCTTTTCGACATCACCTACTCGAGCCTGATTACATTCAAGAGATATGCCACTCTGTAGCTCCATGAGCTTGTCAAGACGAGACCTTTTCGTCTTTTCAGATATGCTATCCTCGAAGTTTTCTGCACCATAAGTACCTTCTTCCTCAGAATATGTGAAGGCTCCTAAGCGCTCGAAACGAGCTGTGCGCACAAAATCCAGGAGTTCTTCAAACTCCTTCTTTCCTTCACCAGGATGGCCAACGATCATGGTAGTCCTGAGAACGACTCCAGGGACCTGATCACGGAGTCTCTGAATAAGCTCTCTTGTCCATGCACTGGTCACATGGCGATGCATGTTATCCAGAAGTTTGTCAGAAATATGCTGAAGAGGGATATCGAGGTACTTGCATACCTTTGGATTGTTCGCCATCTGATCAAGCACATCCTGAGGGAAATCAGCTGGATATGAGTAATGGATACGAATCCACTCGATACCCTCGATGTCAGAAAGCCTCTGGATAAGCTCTCCCAAACAACGCTTGTGGTAAAGATCAAGGCCATAGAAAGTGGTATCCTGAGCGATGAGAACAAGCTCCTTCACGCCTTGAGAAACAAGAAATCTTGTCTCCTCCTCGAGAATCTCCATCGGCACTGACTTGTGCGCTCCACGGATATATGGAATAGCACAGTATGAGCACCTTCTGTCACAGCCTTCGGATATTTTCAAATAGGCATATCCGCGATGAGGGCCGGAAAGCACTCTCTTAGAATCAAGTTCCCTTTTTGGCTCTGCCCCAAGGGCTTTGATTATAGGATCAAGCTCACGAGCGCCAAACCAAGCATCCACTTCAGGGATAAGTTCTGGCATCTCAGCAGGATATCTCTGGGAGAGGCATCCAAACACCATGAGTTTGCCTACAAGACCGTCTTTCTTACGCTGGGCAGCCTCAAGAATCGCCTGAATTGACTGCTCCTTGGCATCACCGATGAAGCCGCAAGTATTAAGCATCAGGCAATCCACTGGTCTATCCTCGCCTTCAGGAACTATCTCATACAGTTCCTCCACCTGGGCAAGGATGTGCTCAGTGTCCACCGTATTCTTCGAGCAGCCAAGCGTTATGACCTGGAGAGTCTTCATCTGAAACTATGCGTTTTCCTCGTCTACCTGCTCTTCTTCCTGCTCGGCACCCTCCTCCTCGAAGTCGAGAGAAGCGAAATTCTTGAGTTCATTGTACCAATCAACGACCTTCTTCATGTGAGATACATAGAAACGGTCGCCGTCATAGTTAGGAATAGCCTTATCAAAGAGAGCCTTGAGCTCGTCTGAAGAAGCCTTGGAAGTAGGAGCATCTGCCTCACCAAGTACAGACTGAAGTGCAAGGAAAACCTCCTGGAGCTTCATCTCACCCTCTGAAGTATAGATGGCGATGTCGGCGAGAGTAGTGATGCGGCTCTTCATATCAAGAGCAGTTCTTGCCTTTGTCTCAAGTGCCTCAGCGATGACGCCGTTTCTTGCCTGAGCAATATAAAGGAACAGGCCATGCTTGCCTGTAACTGAAAGAATTCTTGCGAGATTTGTTTTCATACTAATATGTGTTTTATTCGAATTTACAAATATACTCATTTTTCCGAGAAGATGAGCCAATGCCCTATCCGTGGAAGCGTAAAGATCCTGAAGGCCAGAATCATTCACAATCACCTCATCTACAAGGGACATGTCGAAGTGCTGGGCAGCGATACGTGCAGCGATCGCATCGCGACTCGCGCCGTCCCTCTCGCATGCGCGGGCTATGCGGAGCTCCATCGGAGCGTCGACATACGCCACAGCATCTATGATATCCCGGAACATCTTGATGCCCAATGCTATAGCTGACTCCATCACGACCAGTTCAGCGTCACTCTGCTGCTGTCGCCATGCGATAAAGTCCTCAAGCACTGCAGGATGCACTATGGCATTCAGGCGCGCCAATGCATCTGCATTACCAAATACCTTAGATGCTAAGGCCTTGCGATCGAGCAGGCCATTCTCACCTACCACATCTTCGCCAAACTCGTCTTTGACTGCCGAGAGCAAGGCTGGCGAACTGTCATACAAGCCCTTGGCACGAGTATCCGAGTCATAGACTGGATAACCCTTGCCTTGAAGGTACTTGGCGACGACAGACTTTCCACTGCCTATGCCTCCAGTGAGTAGTAGTGTTTTCAAGATATTTCCTATTTCGACGACTCGACACACTCAACTATCTGAGGGTCAAGAGTATAGTCTATAATTGAAGAAGGGATGGACGATACCTTAGGAATACAGTGACCATTGATGGATTTCGCAAAATCCGCATAGTCGACATAAAGCCTGATATTATCTGTAGGGTCACTGCTAAGCGGGAATACGCAGCGGAAAATAGCAGTGGTAGAAGAAGGCAGAACTGAGAGACTACGTCCTGACGGCACATTCCTGGTTTCAATCTTCAGTTCCTTCACCACTTCCACGTATCTGGTGACATCCACAGAGTAATGAACATGACTTGCAGAGATTCTCACACCTGTCTGTGGTTCAAGCTGAACAGTGCCATGAAGACTTGAAGAGATATTTTTATGAGAAATAGTGCGTGTAAGTACCCTATCCACACCTTCTATAACCGATGGCTCTCCATACACTAAAACAGAATCAGGTGCGACCTGAACGCCTCCCAAAGACATATACTGAGGTTTGAAATCCATGACCGCAATGGCCTGGACAGGCACTTTCTTGTAGTTCTCTACAGGGAACCTGAACTGGAACCTGGAAGCCATGAAGGACTCAAGCTGTACCTCATCACCATAAAGTTCCTTGATATAGCCACTTAACGCGTTTGCCGAAATCACGAAGTCATTGTCCTCCAAATGCTGAAACTCAGACGGTGCAAAAGCTATGTGCTTGGGAGCCATGCGTCTTTTCATATGCATTCGCAAGAGGTGGAAGCCGGAGAGACGACAACGCGCACTGATGGACACTGAGTTCGACGAGACCTGTGCGTGTCCTTCGATGCTAGACTCCGCTATCACAGGCACGCTGATCTCCTGAGAGTAGTTCATGGACAGGTTCTGTAGCAGCCAGATACTAAACGCCAACAGGAGAGATATGCCGAAAAGCGCAAAATCCCTCCCGTTATCTTGTAATCTGGCGAGCAGCCTGGTGTACAGAGTGCCCATAAATGACTACTGCTGAGCAGAATAATCCTTCTGGATAGACTGCTTATCCACTCTGAGCTTTGTGTCGCCGTCTACCTTGATGAGGATGGTACGCTCGCTGATTTCATCTACAGTGCCATAGATACCACCAGCGGTAACTACCTTGTCGCCCTTCTTGAGCTCCTTGCGGAACTGATCAAGCGCCTTCTGCTGCTTGCGCTGAGGAAGGATCATGAAAAAATACATAACGGCAAAGATGAGGATCATCATGATCCAGAATGACCACTGGCTACCTGCACCTGCATTTGCAGCCTGAGCCTGGAGCGCTAAATAAAGGATGTTCATATAAAGTTATTTTTTACAAATCTAGGAAAAACAAAACAATAAGTCAACTAAATCAGTCCCTTGCCGGTCTTTACGATCTCCCCTTCCTCCATCTTTTTCTTGATGATGCTGTCAAGGATACCGTTTACGAAAGAGCGGCTTCTAGGGGTACTGTAGAACTTGGAGATGTCGACGTACTCGTTAATGGTCACCTTCACAGGGAGCTCAGGGAAACACTTGGCCTCAGCAAGGCCACAGATCACGAGAACCTTGTCAATGGTAACGATACGCTCGCCGTCCCACTTCGGAACGGCTTCAGCGATGTACTGAGAGTACTTCTCGAAATTCACATAAGCAGTGCGCACAAGGCCACTCACAAAGGCCTTGTCGCTCTCCTGGCCAGACTTAGCGGCCATCTCGCTCTGGTAGAGTGGTGGCAATGACCATGCAATGCCTGCAGCGAAGTCCTCCATAGTGCGGCAGCAATATGTGAGGGCGTAGCCGAGATCATCCACCCAGAAAAGTGACATATCCTCGAGGATTTCATCAAGATCGACACTGTCCATGAACTCTTCCTCGAAAATCTTCACGAAGAGCTCAGCATCTTCCTTCATAGAAGACTCAGGTGAAGCCATGTACTGAGCGAAATACTCCTTCGACTTGATGGAATCATATAACTTTCTAAGGAACACGTCATACTGGTCCCATGAAAGCTTGGACTTGGATATGATCTTTGTGAAATCAGGATCCTGGGTGAGGGTGCGATAGATGGAGTTGTTCACGAACTTCATGTTCGGATTCTTCTCCTCCTCAGTAGGGTTGAACTTGGATTTAGCGGCCTCTATCCTAGCCTTAGCCTCCTCTGTAAGTGGCTTGACCACTGAAAGCATGAAGAGGTAGAGGTTACGGGTAGACTGACACGAAATCTCCAGCTGAGCCTCCACATCCTTCAGCGACATGGATGGATTCTCAGCGTATGCGTAAATGGCCTTGAAGGCCTTGATGCGCAGGATTCTTCTATTAAGCATAATATTTCAAACAAAATCTCCACAAAGATAACACTAGAAATGGAAAAATATTATACATTTGCTAATAATAAATAATGAAAAAGTATGTACAGAGAGGATTTTGACAAGTTCAACGGACTGGACCGCAACTCGGATGACGTATATTCGAAGCCTATCAGGGCCGGAAAGAGAACCTATTTCTTTGATGTCAAGGCCACCAGAGGAGAGAAGGATTACTATTTGACCATCACAGAGAGCAAGCGTCGCACAGAAAGCGATGGTAGCTACTCATACGACAAGCATAAGATCTTCCTGTACAAAGAAGACTTCGAAAAGTTCACTGAAGGACTCGAAGAAGTAATCGCGTACATCAAGGCGAAGTGCCCAGAGGCATCGGCTCCCGAAGAAGCTGCGCCACACACACGAGAGGACGAGAATGTATTCTAGATAGACACGGGGCCGGCATCATGTTGGCCCCTCTTTGTTTTTTGCGACCACATGATAAAGCTTAAAGACATACTGCTGAATGATGCGCAAGTAGACATCTACATAGATGGAAAGCGCATCTGCAAGATAGTGCCCACGGGTACAGCTGTGGCCGGCACCGAGTGTGCGGAAGTCATGGACTGCAGCGGTAAAGCAGCCATACCTGGATTTGTAAACATGCACACCCATTCCCCTATGTCAATGATGAGAGGCATAGGCGAAGACATGGTTTTCAATGACTGGATATCAAGGATCTGGGACATTGAGGCGAAGATAGACCATGACTTCATATACTGGGGCAGCAAGGTATCAGCCATCGAGATGATACGCACTGGCACCACCACATTCAACGACCAGTACTGGTCATTCCCTTCCACAGTTCAGGCTGCGCGTGAGATGGGCCTTAGGGTAGCCACTGGCTATGACCTCATGGACAAAGGCGACGCAGAGGAAGCAAGAAAGCAGATGGAGCAGTGCGAAGAAAGGTATGAGTTGTACAAGCAAACATCTGACTACCACACATATACATTGTCTTTCCACGCCATTTATTCGGTGAGCGAGCCCATGATGGTATGGGCAGCGGAATTCGCAAGAGAGAAGGGCATACTCCTACACATTCACCTCTGCGAGACCATGAAGGAGGTGGAGGACTGCAAGGCGCAGCATGGCGGACTCACACCTGTCGAATACCTCGACAGGCTTGGCGTCCTGGGGCCAAACATCATAGCCGCCCACACCCTATGGCTCACCGAGCACGACATCGAGCTTCTCGCCAAGCACCATGTCACCTGCGTACACAACATAAACTCAAATACAAAACTTTGCTCGGGGTATCGCTTCCTCTACGACGAGATGCGTGACGCGGGCATAAACTTATGCATTGGCACAGACGGCTGCGCCTCGTCAAACAACCTTGACATGCTGGAAGCCATGAAGACCTCAGCATTGTTCCAGAAGGCATGGAGAAACGACCCGAAGGCACTCCCGCTCAGCGAGCTCTTCGCGATGGCGACTGCAAACGGTGCGAAAACGCTATCGCTGGATGCCGGAAAGATCGAGGAAGGCAAGATTGCCGACATCAGCATTGTGGACATGCAGAACACGTATTTTCTCTCCCCTGCGCCATTCCTCGCGAACCTGATTTATTCGGCGCATAGCGACTGCATCGACTCCGTCATGATAAATGGCAGATGGGTGATGAAGCATAGGGTTATCGACGGCGAGCAGGAAATACTTGAGCAAGCAAGAAAACACCTTAAACAAATAATATAGCCATGGACGAAAGAATAGAAAGAATCCATACCGCAGCGGACTATGTACGTGAGCAGATCGGTGGAGCCACTCCACTGGTGGGCATTGTCCTCGGAAGCGGACTGGGCAAATTAGCCGACATGATAGAGGACCCTATCGTAATCCCATACAAGACAGTTCCTGGCTTCCCAGTATCCACGGCAGTGGGCCATAAGGGAAACTACATCTTCGGAAAGCTAGGCGGCAAGCAGGTCCTCGCGATGCAGGGTAGATTCCACTATTACGAAGGATACCCTATGGACCTCGTCACCATCTCGATAAGGGTGATGAAGCTGCTTGGCGTACAGTATCTGTTCGTTTCCAATGCTGCCGGTGGCACGAATCCAGACTTCAAGGTAGGCGACCTCATGATCATAAAGGATCACATAAACCTCCTTCCGAACCCACTCATCGGACCAAATATGGACGAGTTCGGCCCAAGATTCCCAGACATGACATGCGCGTACGACCAGAACTTGATCGCCAAGGCTGAGGAAGTGGCAGACAGCATGGGCATAAAGCTTCAGAAAGGTGTTTACTTCGGAAGTACAGGCCCTACATACGAAACCCCTGCCGAGGTTAGATTCTTCACCCTAGTCGGTGCAGACGCTGTCGGAATGTCCACTGTGCCAGAAGTTATAGTGGCCAGACATTGCGGCATCACAGTATTCGGAATGTCTTGCATCACAAACATTTCAAACAAGGACACTGTGGCAAAAGTGCTTAATGACGGAGACGACGTAGTGATGCAGGCCAATGCTGCAGCAGACCGTATGTCGGAGATATTCAAGCAAATAATCGCTTCGTTGTAAAGTAGAACTTTTGGATAAAAAGTTTTAAAAATAGTGCCAGAACCTTCGGTTTTTGGCACTTTTTCATTATATTTGCCTTGTTAAGCTTATTGGATACAAATGTTAGAGCAGATTCGAAGTAATTTCGAGCGACTTATCGCCCTGTATGAGACTGAGAAGCAGAGAGCTGACAAACTCTCGGCTCAGCTTCAGGCTACAGTTGCGTCCAACGAAGCCTACAAGAAGCACATTACCGAGCTAGAGAGACAGATAGACGATCTCAAGTTGGCAGAAGCATTCCTTGCCACAGGCGATAGCCACACAGAGGCCAAGGAGCGCATCACCAAACTTATAAAGGAGATAGATAAATGCATCTCCTTGATGGAAAAGTAAAGAATTATGGACCAGAGCATTAAAGTGATCATTGGCGGAAAGGACTATCCTTTGAAGGCTTCCACACCAGAGATGGAGCACTACATGAGGATAGCCGCAGAGCAGATCAACCAGAAGCTGGACACCTATAACGCCAAGTATCCGGACCTTCCGGTAGCAGACAAGCTGGCGTTCGTGTGCCTGCAGGAGGTTGTGAGCCGTCTGTCATGCCAGAAGAAGATCGCGAGCATGAATGCAGAGGTCGATTCTTTCCTCAACGAGACGAGTGCCTATCTGCAGAAAATAGAGACCAAGTAAAGGTCGCCAGTTAAATTGCTGAAAACAACAAGTTCTTAGGAACCGGGTAACTCAAGTTATCGATAGCAAGCCTTTTAAGTAAGGAAGCCTGAAATATTCTTGGAGCCCAAATCGTGATGTCATGAATTTTTCTGACAGACGGCTGGCGACTTTTTTCATAATACCGGTATAGCTTTTTCGTAGGGAGCTATACCGGATTTTTTGTTGACATATTAACCATAATACGATATATGACTATCTTATTCTACATTTTAGCCGCGCTGGCAGGAGCTGCCATAGCATTGGCGATATACATATTCCTCCACAAGAGAGCCTTGAATGGCAGGAAGGAGCAGATTCTTGAGAAAGCCGAGATGGAGGCTGAGAACATCAAGAAAGAGAAGATGCTCCAGGCGAAGGAGAAGTACCTCCAGCTCAAGAGTGAGCACGAGCAGTACGTAAACGAGAAGAACGCCCAGATCAAGGACGGAGAGAATAGAATCAAGCAGAAGGAGAACTCACTCAACCAGAAGAATGAGGACCTTAACAAGAAACTTAGAGATGCAGATTCTGCCAAGCAGTCTTACATAGCTCAGAAGGAGAACCTCGAGAGAAAAGCAGACGAGTATGAGAAGCTCACTGCCCAGGTAAACAAGCAGCTCGAGGCTATCGCAGGTATGACTGCAGCAGAAGCAAAGAACGTCCTCATGGAGAACATGAAGGCTGAGGCTCGTACAGAGGCACAGGCTTACATCAACGACACCATGGACGAGGCTCGTCTGAATGCAGCCAAGGAAGCCAAGAGAATCGTGATCAACACTATTCAGAGAACAGCCACTGAGACCGCTATCGAGAATGCAGTAACCACATTCCCTATCGAAAACGACGAGATCAAGGGTCGTATCATCGGACGTGAGGGTAGAAACATCAGAGCCCTCGAGGCTGCGACCGGAGTGGAGATCGTAGTGGATGACACACCAGATGCTATCCTTCTCTCTGCATTTGACCCAGTACGCCGTGAGGTGGCAAGACTTGCACTCCACCAGCTCGTAGTCGATGGTAGAATCCACCCTGCACGTATCGAGGAGGTCGTAACCAAGGTTCAGAAGCAGCTTGAGGACGAGATCCTCGAGACCGGTAAGAGAACATGTATCGACCTCGGAATCCATGGACTTAACATCGAGCTTGTAAAGCTCATCGGTCGCATGAAGTACCGTTCATCATATGGACAGAACCTTCTCCAGCACTCACGAGAAGTGGCAAATATCTGTGCAATCATGGCATCAGAACTCGGCCTCAACCCTAAGATTGCCAAGAGAGCTGGTCTCCTCCACGATATCGGTAAGGTATCCGAGATGGACCCTGAGCTTCCTCACGCAATGCTTGGTATGAAGATAGCTGAGATGTATAAGGAGAAGCCTGAAATCTGCAACGCTATCGGTGCTCACCATGAGGAGGTAGAGATGACTTCCATCATCGCACCTCTCGTACTCGTGGGTGATGCCATCTCAGGAGCACGTCCTGGTGCACGTCGCGAGGTCATCGAGTCATACATCAAGAGACTCAGAGGCATGGAGGAACTTGCAGCCGCTTATCCAGGCGTGACTAAGTCATACGCTATCCAGGCTGGCCGTGAGCTTCGTGTGATCGTAGGTGCAGAGGAAGTCAGCGACGATGCTGCAGCTAGACTTTCTGGCGATATCGCTCAGAAGATCCAGGAGGAAATGACCTATCCAGGACAGGTGAAGATCACAGTCATCAGAGAGACACGTTCTGTGGCTTATGCTAAATAATTTTTCATTGAGTATGAAAAAAACTATCATCTCGATACTGGCTATTTTTGTAGCCAGTATCATTTGCTTTAATGTGCCTTCTTACGCACAGGGGCCATTTGGAAGCGATCCGGACAAGACCATCTCATGGTCTGCACAGACAAATGCTACTGCAAACGAGGGTGAATATGAAATCATCCTTAAAGGTAGTATCTCAGGAGGACTTCATACATATAGTCTAAAGGACCAGACCTCTCCTACAGTGGTGACTTTCGAGCCATCTAAAGGAATCACTCTGGTAGGTGAAACTGAAGACCTATCCGAAGTCATAGAGGAGAATGGACTGATGGTAGTATATGACGAGATCGTCGTACGCCAGTTGGTGAAAGCCGATGAAGGTGGCAAGGTAGGGATCGTAGCCGAGTGGATTTGCTGCAGCGATACCTACTGCTCTCCACTGGGCTCTTGGGAAAGCGAAGTAACTGTAGGTGACGTAGTTACCGTACAGGAAACACAGCCAGAAGGCCCAGAGTCGAAGAGTTCTACTTGGGCACTCATTCTTGAGGCTATACTCTGGGGATTCGCTATGCTCCTTACACCTTGCGTATTCCCAATGGTTCCGATGACAGTGTCATTCTTCATCAAGGGCTCTTCAAGCCCTACTGCTGGACGCTTCAAGGCAGCAATGTATGGCTTGTTCATTGTCCTGCTGTACACAGTACCAATTACGCTCATTATTGCCATCACAAGACTCTTGGGAGGTGATGCAGTGACCGCTGACATCTTTAATTGGCTTGCGACACATTGGCTACCAAATATCATCTTCTTCATAGTGTTCATGGTATTTGCGGCCTCATTCTTCGGAGCGTTCGAGATCACGCTGCCATCATCGCTCGTAAACAAGAGCGACGCGAACTCAGACAAGAAGGGACTTGCCGGAGTATTCTTCATGGCACTTACGCTCGTACTCGTGTCATTCTCATGCACAGGTCCAATCGTCGGCACAGTCCTCATCAAATCGACATCTGGCGAGTTCTGGGCACCTATGGTGACCATGCTTGCATTCTCGCTCGCATTTGCACTTCCATTCACCATCCTAGCCCTTTTCCCATCGCTTCTCAAGAAGCTCCCAAAGAGTGGCGGTTGGCTGAATTCAGTGAAGGTAGTGCTCGGTTTCATCGAGGTGGCACTTGGATTCAAGTTCCTAAGCACTGCAGACCAGACATATCACTGGGGGCTTCTCGATAGAGAGGTATACCTCGCCATCTGGATAGTATGCTTCACCCTCATGGGACTCTACCTCCTGGGCAAGCTTAGATTTGCAAACGACACCCCTCTAGAGTACATCCCAGTAAAGAGGCTTGCGATGGCCATTGGAGTATTCTCATTTGTAGTCTATATGATACCTGGTATGTTCGGAGCGCCTTTGAAGGCACTCTCTGGATACCTTCCACCTATAGAGACTCAGGATTTCAGGATACCAAATCTCGCTGAGGGAGAGGTGATTCCGACAAGTTCGCAGTCCATAGCCACAGAAGGAGAATTGCTTGAACTCCCTCACGGTCTTCTAGCATACGATAACATCGAAAAGGCTCTTGAAGCTGCTCAGGTATGCGGCAAGCCTGTATTTGTAGACATCACAGGCCATGGCTGCGTGAACTGCCGAGAGATGGAGGCAAGAGTATGGAGCGACCCTAAGGTGCTCAGTATCCTCAAGGACGAGTACGTAATGTGCGCGCTCTACACTGACGACAAGATGAAGCTTCCTGAAGACAAGTGGATCACCACAGAAAGCGGAAAAGTCCTCAAGGACGTCGGTCGCGTGAACTCACACATTGTAAGAGAACGCTTCGGAGTGAATGCACAGCCAAACTATGCACTACTCTCCCCTGCTGGCGAACTGATTGTTCCAGTGAGAGGCTATGACCTCGACATCGACGGATTCGTGAAGTTCCTAGAGAGTGGACTTGGAAAGTAAAGGACGGTGCTGTGAGCGCCTGAACTCCTTCTCGCGTTCATGCATCTGCTTCTGAGTGTCCTGCGACATACAGAAATCGCAGAATCTCTCCCAGATATACGATATGGCCTGCCCCGTTGGGTGGGCCATATCTTCTGTATAGAAGCGATAGTCACGTAGCTCATCCATCATGATTTCATACGAAGGGAAATAGTTCACCACATCTCCCAGGGTATCGACAGCAAGAAGAAGAGATGACTTCGAGAGAGCATTTTGATGAGCGCCATCCGACATGTGCCTTATCGGACTGACCGTGAAAAAGAAGTCTTTCTCAGGATGCATTTTCACCATACGAGCGAGCAGGATGGCAGTCGTGCTCGCGTCCAGTCTCTCGCGAGTAAACTCTGCTGCGGGGCGCTTCAGGCAGTTTGCAACCACTTCGCCAGTTTCATTGTGTCTATAGCAAAATGACGTGCCAAGGGTAATGATCACCTTATTCGCTTTCTCCCAGAATGCAGATGCTTCTTCCAGCGACTTATTTGCATTGTCGAGAAACTCCTCCTTGGTCGGACGAGCCATGAGAGTGTGGTGGCTGAATGAGCAGATCAGTCCGGCGCCCGCTCCCATCTCCACACATTCGCGCTCCGTAAAAGGCACGGCGCTATCCATGCGAGCCACGGCATTTACCAATGAGACTGGATTGTACAATGTACCGAATGGATTGGCACAAACATCGAAGGCCGCGGCCTGGAATTTCTGGGCTACATTGTCCGCAAAACAGCTTCCAAGCAGCATGATATGGTCGTCGTATGTGATAGTGGCTTGCGCAGGAGCAAATTCCACTGGTGTCTGCAGTTTTAGCATCCTTTGATTCTTTTTTGCAAAAATAAGATATCTCGCAAGAATTCAGTAACTTTGAAGGCTAAATTAAGATGAAAATGAGTTTTAAGAAAAGCATATTGCTGGTGGCAATGACTCTGCTGCCACTTTCTTCAAACGCCCAGAGCATGCTAGGCGACCTTTTCTCAGGATGGCCTTTTGGCAGCTCACGCTCCCCCGTGCTCACGCAGAAGGATCCCGTGACATTTGAATATGACATAGCCTACAAGTACGACTTCTTCAACATGGAGTTTGACGCATCGCGTGGCTCCGTCATCCCCTCTTCCACCATTCATTCGGCGGTCCTCACGCCATCCATCGGCATCAGCGTACTGCAGAGCGAGAAGGTAGGCCACAGGCTCATGATGGGCATTGACATCCAGAAAAACATGGGTGAGAATCCAGTCAGAGACGTCATCAACTCCCCTGAAGAAGGAGATGCGCGACTCGAGAACACACGCCTTTTCCGCGAGATCACATTGTACTATAGGGCACAGGCCATCATGGGCAATGGTCTCTTCACCGCCTACGCGGGTGTTTTCCCGCGCCGATTCACCCAGGGAGATTACAGCGAAAGCATTTTCTCTGACTCCTATAAGGTACTAGACAGAAACCTTGAAGGCATGATGCTGCAGTATAGGACAGCGAGGCTGAACGCTGAGCTGGCTTGCGACTGGTTCAGCAAGTATGGAGTCGACAGAAGAGAGAAATTCCAGATTTTCACCGCCGGCGAGTATGAGATACTGCCTTGGCTTTCTGCCGGGTGGGATGGCAGCATGTTCCATTTCGCCTGCTCTGAGAGCGCAAATATAGTCGCATACAACAATATGGTGGATGCTTATATGCGCGTTGATTTCTCTGGCAATACCCGTATGGACGAGTTCTCCATCAAACTGGGTCCAAAGGCGATATACCAGTATCAGCAGGATGGTGGCGAAATCTTCGGCGTGAACCTAGCAGTCGGAGCTGAAAGCGTACTGAAGCTCAAGAAACGCGCATGGGGCGTCCAGAACACCATTTTCGTTGGCCCTGACATGATGCCTCTTTACGATCTCAAGTACAACCTTAACGGTGTGGATTCTGCAGATGGAGAGATACTTTACAGGCAGTATGCCGGCGACCTGTACACAGGTTCGCCATTTTTCCATACTCGATCTGGAGAAATCTCAGTCTACGATAAACTTGAAATGTTCTACCAGCCGAGCCTTACCAGATTTCTGGATCTCAGAGTATCTGTGGACTTCCACATAACCAGTCGCGAGTATGGTTTCGCCGGCACGCAGCAGAAGGTGGCATTTCTCTTCGACCTCGATGCGCTGAGACATCCAGCCATCAAGTTCAAGAAAGATGCGCATGGGCAGCGTCGTAGGAACAAGGACTATAAAGGAGGAAAAATAAATCTTTAGTATATGAAAAGATACATCATTGGAGCGCTGGCGCTCCTCGCAATGGCTTCCTGCTCGCACAAGCCAAAAGATGGAGAGTACTCGCTCGAGCTGCTCACCACAAATGACCTGCATGGCAGCTACTTTGACTCGACATACGTGAGCAGCGACACCAGGAGGTCGCTTCTTGCAGTAAACTATTACGTAGATAGCGTGCGCACGGCCGCAGGCAAGGACCACGTCATCTTGCTTGACGCAGGCGACTTTCTGCAGGGGGACAATGCAGCATACTATTTTAATTATGTTGACACCACCAGCGAGCACATCTTTCCGCGCCTTGCCGCATACATGGGTTACGACGCGGTGGTTAGTGGAAACCACGACATTGAGACCGGCCACGCCGTCTACGACAGGATAGCCAAGGATCTCAAGTCACATGGCATTCCTTTCCTCGGTGGCAATGCTATCAAGAACGATGATGGCAAGCGCTACTTCCCTGAATACGCCGTAATCAAGAAAGATGGCATAAAGGTACTCGTGATGGGTTATAACAACGCCAGCATAAGCACATGGCTTGACGAGACCCTGTGGAGCGGAATGCACTTCGAGTCCCTCCTGCCTCTCGTTCAGAAGGACGTGGACGATATAGTAGCGAAAGAAAAGCCACAGGTAGTCATCGTGGCTGTACACTCTGGCACTGGAGCGGGTGACGGATCAATGCTTGAGAGTCAGGGACTTGACCTCTTCAACAGTCTTAGCGGAGTGGACTTCGTCGTTTGTGCGCACGACCATCGAGCTACCACCATTCAGAATGACTCAATCTGCCTTATAAACTCCGGAAGCCACGCAAGAGCGCTTGGCCATGGAACCATAAACATCAAGATCAAGGATGGCAAGGTAGTGGAAAAAGCTCTTTCTGCCAGCCTCATAAAAGTGGACGCCGACAAGGCTGATGCAAATATGAGAGCTTCTTTCCAGGCAGATTACGATAAAGTAAAGGAGTTCACCCTGCAGGAAGTAGGACAGCTTGAGATGGAGCTCAAGACCAGCGACGCTTTCAGAGGCATGAGCGACTATGTGAATTTCGTACACACCGTGCAGTTAAGCAGCACCTCTGCGAGAATTTCATTCGCAGCACCTCTCAAGTACAATGGTTATGTAAAGAGCGGCACTGTGCTCTACAATGACCTTTTCACAATCTATCCATATGAGAACCAGTTGTTTGTAATCAAGATGACAGGTTCAGAGATCAAGGACTACCTCGAGAACTCCTACGACGCATGGATTCAGACCATAAAGAGTGCCAATGACCATGTCTTGAACATAAGACAGGTGGGAGATCCTCGTAACGGACAGGAAGGATGGTCTTTCATTCGCAGGTCCTACAACTTCGATTCCGCTGCTGGCGTGAACTATACCGTGGATGTCACCAAGCCATTTGGCGAAAGGATAACATTGAGTACGATGGCAAGCGGAGAGCCATTTGACATCACTGAGACTTATGAAGTCGCAATGACCTCGTATAGAGCAAACGGTGGTGGTGAACTTCTGCAGAAGGCTGGCATTCCTGACTCAAGCGAGAGAATCATTCTAAAGGCAAAGGAGATCAGGGACATGGTATACGACTTTTTCCTTGCCCATGGAACAGTCACTCACGAGCTTGTCAGTGATCCTAGCATCATCGGCAAGTGGGAATTTATCCCTAAAGACATGGCAAACAAGGCTCTTGATACAGATATGTCACTATTATTTTAAGCAATACACCAAAATTGGTTATAGTATAATTAGTTTTTTTGCCATATCTTTGTATCGAGCAATTCTAACTATACTATTGATATAGTGACTTAAACTAACTTCAGTACGGCTATGGGTTCTTCCATAGCCGTATTTTTTATATATTTGCAACGATGAAGAGGCTTTTTACCATACTTGCTTCCATCTGCGTGACATTCTCTGCCATCGCAGAGGAAAAACTTGACTTCCACACTGTTGATTCCCTATATAAAGCCAAGGACATCATCTCTGCAGTAAAGATGGCAAAAGCCATTCTCGAGTCTCCGGAAGACGAAGATTCGAAGGGGGCCGTTCTGTCACTGACCGCGAGTATCTACTCTCAGGCAGGAAACCTCACACAAGCCGAGCGACTGATACAAAGAGCCATAGAACTTCTTGATAGTCCTGAAGACATCAGGGAGAGGTCCATTGCATACGGAAGGGCAAGTGACATCTTCAACAAATTGGGAAAGTCTGCCCTTGCGCAGGAGTACGCTGAAAAAGGCGTGTCCGAGGCAAGGAAATGTGGCGACGACGTAGTCATCGCCGGCCAACTCCTCCAGCGCTCATACTCACTTATAGAGAAAGGGCACGCAGAAGACGCAGTCAAGGACCTTGAGTTTGCTGATTCAGTCTTCAGAGCGTTTAATCTTAAGAAAGAGCTAGCAGAAACATGCTACCAGATAGGCCAGATCCACGTCAGCCAAGGGAAGACTCAAGCAGCTATCGAGTATTACCGTGACGCTGTGGACATGGCAAAAAGCAGCGACAACCTTCCTATGCTTGAGAAGGCATGCAGAAGACTTGGATTTGCCCTGCATGAGACTGATTCCAAGGAAGCGTACAGATACATGAAAGAGGCTGCTGAGGTACAGGAAACCATCCTTAAGGAGATGGCTGCCAATGAAATAGCGCTGGTGACACTGGAATATGTGAATCTTCAGAAAGACAAGATTATCGACGAGAAGGAGCAGCAGATCAAGAGCTCAACAAAAAAGCTGTTCATATTAGTTATAATAATCACACTCTTTGCTCTACTTCTTCTCGAATTCAGAAGGATAATGAAGCGTGAGAAGAGACGAGCCGAGGAACTCTCCAAGCTAAACGACCAGAAAAACCTTCTCTTCTCCATCATTGCACATGACCTACGCTCCCCTGCCATTGCGCAGCAGGCAGCTCTAAAGATACTGTCGAAGAACATAGACTCATATAGCAAGGAAGAGATCGCTGAGATCATCAAGGATATGAGCATGCAGGCTAAGAGCGAAGTTTCCCTCATCGAGAATGTGCTGAAATGGTCAAGGACTAAGACCAGGAAAGATGAGCTTCAGATAGCAAGATTCAATGTTCCAGAGGCCATCAATGAGCTTGTGGATGAATTCAGCCAAAGCATTGCACAGAAGGAAATCAATGTGGCGACAGAGATGAATGACTGCATAACACTACGCTCTGAGCGTGGGTTCATAATGCTCGTACTCAGAAACATAATCTCAAATGCCATCAAATTCACGCCTAGAGGTGGACACATCGACATCTCATCCTTTGCTGAGGATGACGGAGCACGCATAGAGATCAAGGATGACGGAATTGGCATGAGCAAGGAAACTCTTGGACAGCTATTCCTCCTGCAATCGCTCGTCTCCAGGAAGGGAACAGACGGAGAGATGGGTAGTGGATTTGGACTGGTAGTGAGCATGGACCTTATCCGCGAAATCGGCGGAAACATCACAGCATCAAGCACAGAAGGCAAAGGCAGCACTTTTGTCGTAACCATACCTAACATAAACAGTCATGAAAGGAAAAACTAGCATTCTACTGGTGGACGACCATCCACTATTCATTTTCGGAGTGAAATCGATGCTCTGCGACATCGAGGATTTTGAAGTGGTAGGTACTGCTGGCGATGGGCCTACCGCCATACAGATGGCAAAAGAGCTGAAGCCAGACATTATGCTTCTGGACATCATGCTGCCAGGCATGAGCGGAATAGAAGTAGCAAGAAACATCTGCACTACCCTTCCTGAAGTGAATATCATCATTCTGTCCAGCGACACATCTGCAGACACGCTCGAGGAACTGCTCAAGATGAGCATTAAAGGTATAGTATCGAAGCTAAGCGACGACTCATGCATCGTGAAGGCCATCAGATGTGTCAATGAAGGACAGTTATTCTATGGAACCGACATCGAGAGCCTCATAGAGCGTATCAAATACGACAAGGAGGAGGATGGTGTGACATTCTCTGCCAGAGAGATGGATATCATCAGATTAAGCTGCGAGGGACTTCAGTACAAGGAGATCGCACAGAAGCTTGGTATCAGCGACAACACAGTGGCAAGTATAAAGAAGAACATCTTCCACAAGCTTGACATCAACAATTCCGTAGAGCTTGTTCTCTATGCCATCAAGAAAAATCTGATCAGCATATAGAAAAATCCAGGTCATTAAGACCTGGATTTTTCTTTATCTTCTGAAACCGCGAAGCTTCTGAGCCAAGGTTCCATTCACAGCCGACTTCATCATTTTCCTTGTTCCCTCGAACTGCTTGAGAAGTCTATTCACTTCCTGAATGTTTGTGCCGGAGCCATCAGCAATACGCTTACGGCGTGAACCATTGATAATCTCTGGATGCTCACGCTCCTTGAGTGTCATGGACAGGATGATGGCCTCAGTGCTCTTGAAAGCCTTATCATTGTCAATATCCACATCTCTAAGGGCTCTATCCATACCTGGGATCATTCCGGCGAGATCCTTGATGTTACCCATCTTCTTCACCTGCTGGATCTGGTCATAGAAGTCAACGAGTGTGAACTGATCCTTCGCGATCTTCTTCTTGAGTTCGCGGGCCTGCTTCTCATCAAACTGTTCCTGAGCCTTCTCGACGAGGGAAACGACATCTCCCATACCGAGGATACGGTCTGCGACACGTGAAGGATGGAAAACATCGATGGCTTCCATCTTCTCACCTGTACCGACAAACTTGATAGGCTTTCCTACCACTGCCTTGATGGAAAGTGCAGCACCACCTCTGGTATCGCCCTCCATCTTGGTGAGAACCACGCCGTCAAAGTCAAGTCTGTCGTTGAATGCCTTGGCAGTCTCGACAGCGTCCTGTCCAGTCATCGCATCCACCACGAAGAGAGTCTCTGTAGGATTTACAGCCTTGTGGAGAGCTGAAATCTCGTCCATGAGCTCCTGATCCACAGCGAGACGACCAGCTGTATCGATGATGACTACGCTGTAACCTTCTGACTTAGCTTTCTTAATAGCATTCTGAGCAATCTGGATAGGATCCTTGACGCCTTCCTCTGAATATACTGGGACACCTATCTGCTCACCGAGAGTCTTCAACTGGTCAATAGCCGCAGGACGGAAAGTATCGCATGCAGCAAGTAGGGTCTTCATACCTCTCTTGCTCTTGATTAGAAGAGAAAGCTTTGCAGAGAAAGTAGTCTTACCAGAACCGTTCAAACCGGCTACGAGCACTACTCCAGGCTGTCCCTTTACATTGATGTCATAAGACTCGCTACCCATGAACTCTGCGAGCTCATCGTGGACGATCTTGACCATCATCTGCTGAGGCTTGACTGCAGTGAGGACATTCTGGCCCATCGCCTTGGTCTTCACTCTGTCACAGAATTCCTTGGCAACCTTGTAGCTTACATCGGCATCAAGGAGTGCTCTACGGATGTCCTTGAGGGTCTCCGCAACGTTAATATCAGTAATCTTGCCTTCTCCCTTCAGTATCTTGAAGGATCTCTCTAATCTTTCGGAAAGGTTCTC
>JAKSJM010000033.1 GCA_024398075.1 Bacteroidales bacterium
TCGTGCGCAAAATGGCTGTCCCTGCGCACGAAACCCCAGCCGCGCCGTCTCCCGTGCGCAGAATAGGCGTCACTGCGCACGAAAACTGAGTGCTGAGCGTGAAGTGCGTGAAATTTTCCGTAACTTTGAGGGTATAAAAATAGATTGAGATGAAAAGTTTTGGATCGAAGCCATGGATGCTTCCACAGCCAGTGCTCATCATTGGCACATACGATAAGGATGGTAAGGCAAATGCTATGAATGCCGCTTGGGGCGGAACATGGGACGCTGGTCAGATAATGATCAGCATGGGTTCTCATGCGACAACGGAGAACCTTGAACTTAATGATGGGGAATTCACTGTGGCTTTTGCTACGGAGAAGACTATGGTCGCTTCGGATTTCGTCGGTCTGGTGAGCGCAAAGAATGAACCTGCCAAGATGGAGAAGACGGGCTGGACAGTCGAGAAGGCGCCTTCTGTGAAGGCTCCTTTGTTCACGGATTTCCCTATGACATTGGAGTGTCGTATCGTGAATAAGATTGACGAGTCAGAGACTGGCTATTACCTCGTGGCTGATGTGGTGAATATCCTGTGTGACGAGGCTTATCTTGGTGAAACCGGCAAGCCTGACGTGGAGAAGATGGGCATCATCACATTTGACCCAGTGAACCATGGCTACATTAAGCTTGGCGAGAAGGTGGGGCAGGCATTCAGCTGTGGCAGCACGCTTAAATAGCATTTGCATCGTAACTGAATAATTGGATTATATGAATCAGATTTTCTCTACTCAGGACGGCCTTTGTGTGGGCTTCACGGATGATGATTTCGCAGACAAGATGCTCATCTTCAAGTATAACAAGGAGCTTGGCAAGCTTGGCGTGGCCATGATGGATGGCGACAAGGTGCTTGGCAAGTTCACATTGGCACCAGAGCAGACTTGCAAGGTGATTGCCGATTATCTTGATTCTGTGAATGCGTACGACAAGGCTGCTCACCCTGAGCATATAAAGAAGGATTAACATGCTGTCACTTAGATATTTATTCAAGATAGGGCGTGGTCCGTCAAGCAGCCACACCATGGGCCCTTCGAGGGCAGCCACCATGTTTGGCGATCGTTGTCCGTCAGCGGAGAGTTTTCGCGTGACCCTTTATGGAAGCCTTGCCGCCACCGGTAAGGGGCATTTGACAGATGTGGCCATCATCGATGCACTTGAAACTATCGCTCCTGTAGAGATAGTGTGGAAGTCTGAAATCTTCCTTCCAAAGCATCCGAATGGAATGCTCTTCGAGGCTATCAAGGGCGGTGAAGCCATTGATTCGTGGACGGTATTCAGCGTTGGTGGAGGCGACCTCTATTGGGAGGGAATGGAGCAAACTGGCGAGAATAGTCTCTATCCTCTCACTACCATCAAGGACATCCTCAAGTGGTGTGATGACAATGGTACCTCGTTTTGGGAGTATGTCGAGCAGTGTGAAGGCCCTGAGATTTGGGGTTATCTGCGCACTGTGTGGCATCAGATGTGCGAGACCCTGGAAACTGGACTACATACTGAAGGCGTGCTGCCTGGTGGACTTCATGTACGCCGCAAGGCTGCTGACTATTTTGTGAAGGCTAGGGGATACTCTGATTCATTGAAGTCACGTGGTACTATATACGCTTATGCGCTTGCGACATCGGAGGAGAATGCTGGCGGTGGTGTGATCGTCACTGCTCCTACTTGTGGCTCATGTGGCGTTCTGCCTGCTGTGCTGTATCATTGCTTTAAGTCCAAGGATTTCCATGAGGATCGCATCCTTCGCGCGCTTGCGACTGCCGGTCTTTTCGGTAATGTGGTAAAGGAAAATGCCTCTGTGTCAGGCGCTGAGGTGGGTTGTCAGGGGGAAGTGGGCGTGGCTTGCGCAATGGCTGCGGCTGCTGCTTGCCAGCTCTTCGGTGGCACCCCGTACCAGATAGAGTATGCGGCCGAAATGGCGCTGGAGCACCATCTTGGCCTTACCTGTGACCCTGTATGCGGACTTGTGCAGGTGCCATGCATTGAACGTAATGCCATGGCCGCTGCTCGTGCATTTGATGCCAATGTTTACGCTTCCTTCTCTGATGGCCATCATTCTGTGAACTTTGATAGGGTAGTGCAGGTGATGAAGGAAACAGGACATGATCTTCCTTCTCTTTATAAGGAGACCGCTCAGGGAGGACTTGCAAAGAACAGATAATTTTTTTTTCAAAAATATTTGATATTTTTCGAGCTTGTGCCGTACTTTGGCACAAGTTCGTTATATCTTTGCATCAACCAAAAGATACAAGGATATGGGAACACTTATTTACTCAATCATCAGCGTCGTCGTTTACGCTATCATTCTTCTTGTCTGCACAGTTATCTTCGCTGGTGCGTTCATCACCCTCATGAAGCAGATCATGACTGAGCTTAGAATCAGCGCTCGTCTTCGCCAGACTCAGGTCGTGGTGACTAAGCCACAGATAAAAAAGTCTCGCACTGCTGCGAGACCTTGTGTTCCTAGTTACTCTACGGAAGCGTAGGGGCTAGAGTATGTTTCTTTCTTTCAAATCAGCGATATAATGAGCCGTATCAGTGAAAACCACTCCGTCCATGCCAGCCGCCAGAGCTGCGTCGATGTTTACTTTCCTGTCGTCTGCGAAGAGACATTCCTCCGCTTTCAGACCGAACTTCCTGAGCAGATGGTCGTAAATCTCAGGCTCAGGTTTGATGATCTTTATGTCTGAGGAAACGACGTAGCCGTCAAGCAGGTCAAAGATGTGGTACTGCTTGAAGGTGGTATATACCTGGTCGCACCAGTTGGATAGACCATATAGTTTATATCCCTTTTGCTTCAGTTCCGTAAGGAGCTCGAACATTCCAGGCATCTCTCCTATGATGAGATTAGGGTAGTTGTGCTTGTAGATTTCAAGCTCTCTTGTAAACTGTGGGAATTCTATCTTCAGGTTCTCGCACATCTGCTCGAAAGACTCGACTCCTCGGTCTTCTCTATGCTGCTGCTGTTCTGTCTTGATGTATTTGATGAAGCCATCAAGGTCGCATTTGTCGTCAAAAATTTTCCTGAGCTGTCCTATGAAGTCATAGTCTACGAGGACCTTGCCGAAGTCATAAATGAGGTTCTTTATCATGTCTAGAAGTGAAGTTTTATGTATCCCGATACGGGGATTTCGATTCTTGAAATGCCTTTCTTAACTGCCGGAGCCTTAACGCTTCTTCCGTATGTATCAAATGCTTCCACCTTGGATGGAGACTTGTCGAGTGATACATATACAGCGTTCGCACCTGTAGCGTTTATGATGTATGTGTCTCTATCGCATGACGCCACATCTACTACTATGTCGTCCTGATAAGCAGCGATGATCCATTCCTTGTCATTTGCAGCCTCGATAGTAGGGTAGCCAGCCTCTGGATGCGATGGGTAGAAATCACTATGAAGAAGTGTCTCTCTGTGCTTCTGACTGAAGTCAATCCAATGCTTGATGACGTTTCGGTGAGCCTGGCTGATGTCGCGTAGCATCACAGAATACTGAATGGTACCGAATAAAGCCGAAAGAATGGCTCTTCCTGCGTTCTCTGGGCTTTCTGCACTGCTCCATTCGATCATGTCGGAATGGACAGCCGTTGCGCCTGATGTCAGCCTAAGGTTTGCGATGCCGATTCTGTTTGCCTGGAGGTCTCCTGGGCAGTCGCTCACGCGTAGCATGTTCCCATACTGGCGAATAGCTGGGCCGATGTAAGACTGTCTGAACTCAAGAAGCACTTCAGGGTTCATCTCATGCAGTTCGCTCTGGATGTCGCTCATAAGCTTGTTCACGGCATCAGGGACGCTCTTGAAGTCTCTTCCTGCATAGTTCTGTGCAATGGCTGGATCTGTACCTGTGAGTCTGAACTGGTCGATGAAGTCTAGTTTGAAACCATCGAGTCCCCAGTCGTTCATTGCCTTTACGTAGAGATACAGAAGATACTCACGCACCTCTGGGAATCGAGGGTCAAGCACTAGGACATTGCCACCATCATTGACTTTTAGGGCCTTGTCCTTGAAGCGCTCATACGCCTTCGAGTGGATGCCCACATAGGGAACTGAATACCATAGCATGTATTTCATGCCCATGCGATGAACCTGGTCGACGTGGTCCCACATGTTCGGGAAACGGCTTTCTACTACTTCCCAGTCGCCGCAGAAGGCGTAGCCTCTGCTTGTGTCCTCTGTCTGCCAGCCATCGTCCACTATGATGGTTCTCATGCCGAGTTCCGAGGCGAGCTTGCACTCAGCCTCGATGTCGCCAGCATGCACATCCTGGTGGAACTGGTACCAGCTTGAATAAAGAGGATCTGTGGCGGCTTCTGGCACCTGGCATGGCTTACAGCCAGACGCTTCGCTCATCCATGCAGAAGCCTCCTGTATGCTCTTAGCCCAGAATAGATTTCTCGAGTCAAAGCAAATGACTGTCTCATAGTGTGAAAGGGGAGCGTGCGGCGCTGTGAAGTACTTGATGTGCCCACAGAGAAGGCAGCCTTCTTCTCGCAGTCCTACCTCCGCCACCACTTCATCGAAAACTTCACTCATCGCTATCGTGAGCCTGTTCCTGTTTGAGTCGTTCAGGAACTGGTACAGTGGCATTCCTGATGAAATGCTTGACTTGTATGACGCAGCCCAGTCGGGCTTGATCTGAAAACGTGATGTGCCATTTACGCTCCAGAGATGATGCGCGTCATTCTGAGGCACCGCGAAACTGACAGTGAAAGGCGAAGGCACTGCTTCTTCGTAGCCATCCATCTCTATCTTCAGATACTCCCTGCCATTCTCGTATGTGGTGCTGAGCTTGAAATTCCAGTTCAATCCATCGCAGTCAACCCTCACCTCGCCAGCATTTCTAGTGCTTATGCTCTGTGCCCATCCGGTAATGGACATGAGTGCAGTAATCAGAAACAATGCTATCTTTTTCATGTCTACAAATATAAATCAATCATTGGAACATCACCATTCTAATTAATGATAAATATATGAAAATTAATTACAACTTGAAAGTTGTTGCACATAAGACCCTCCCCCCTAATTATCGTATCTCGATAAAAATTAGACTACTTGAACGAAGATCGTGTCGAAGTAGTCAATTTTTTATCGACTTACAATAATAGTGAGCAGATGCTTGAGGAAGTCTTTGACTCGGAGATACAAAAAAACCGATAGCAACCACGCTACCGGTTTTCTTTTCTTATATACTTGCGATTAGAGGTTTACCTCTTCGAGAGTGTATGCTGATGAACCATCGAAGCAATGGGTGCAGACGTCGCACTTAGGAAGTCCGATGGCCTCGACGAGATCCTCGATCTTTGTGTACTTGAGTGACTTGAGATGAAATCTCTCTCTGATAGCCTCTACCATCTTCTCGTACTCTGGCGAACCTGTGGTGGCGTATGCCTTGATACGCTCTGGATCATTGGCCGCATCCATGCCCTCGAACTCTGCGATGAGTCTACGGGTGAGGAGGTCCATGTCGGACTTCGATGCGGTGAAGTTAAGGAACTGACATCCATAGAGGAGTGGTGGGCTTGCGATGCGCATGTGTACTTCCTTTGCACCTGCCTCGTAAAGGCAGAGGGTGTTGTCCTTCAGCTGAGTACCACGTACGATGGAGTCGTCGCAGAAGAGCACCCTTCTGTCCTTGAGGATGGCTGTGTTGTGGATGAGCTTCATCTTGGCTACGAGGTCGCGGGTCTCCTGACGGGCAGGGGTGAATGAGCGTGGCCAGGTAGGGGTGTACTTGGCGATGGCTCTCTTGTAAGGGACATTTGCGCCCTGAGCGTAGCCAGCTGCCATACCGATTCCAGAATCAGGAATTCCGCATACGCAGTCAACCTCTGTGTTGTCTTCCTTGCCCATCGCGATACCAGTGGCATTTCTCACTTCCTCGGCGTTGATGCCCTCGTAGTCGCTGGTAGGGAAGCCATAATATACCCAGAGGAAAGAGCATATCTGTTTCTTCTTCGAAGGCGCCCTTAGCTGCTCCATGCTGTCAGACTTGATCTTGATGACCTCGCCTGGTCCGATGAAGTGGCAAACCTTGTAGTCAAGGTTTGCGAATGCAGTAGACTCGCTGGCTACAGCATATGCGCCGTCCTTGACGCCTACTACGATAGGTGTACGTCCCCACGAGTCGCGTGCGGCAATGATGCCGTCCTCTGTGAGAAGAAGAAGACTGCAAGATCCCTTTATCTTCTTGTATACATTCTCTATGCCGTCTACGAAAGACTTGCCCTTGATGATGAGAAGTGCTACAAGCTCTGTAGGGTTGATTCTGCCGCTGCTGAATTCTGACAGGTGCATGTTCTCCTCCAGAAGGCCTGATGCAAGCTCCTCAAGGTTATTGATCTTCGCCACTGTAGAGATGGCGAAACGTCCAAGATGAGAGTTGAACAGAAGTGGCTGAGCGTCTGTGTCAGAGATGATTCCGATACCTGAGTTACCTGTGAATTTGGAGAGCTCATCCTCGAACTTGGTTCTGAAAGGAGACGCCGAGATGGTGTGGATACTTCTGTTGAACTGGCCCTCGTCATAGGTTGCGAGGCCAGCTTTTCTAGTGCCGAGATGGCTATGGTAGTCTGTTCCGTAGAACAGATCAAGCACACATGGTGACTTGGATGCTACTCCGAAAAATCCTGCCATCTTATTTATTTTGTAAGGTAGTCAGTGATGTTCTTCTCGATGCGTGCTGCGAGGTCGACGTCTTCGTTCTCGATGACGATGTCCTCGCCTGTGATAGCCTTGTAGAGCTCTACGTAGCGAGCGGTGATGCCTGCCACGATCTCGTCTGTCATTTCAGGAACCTGCTGTCCTGCCTTGCCCTGGAAACCATTGTCCATGAGCCACTCTCTTACGAACTCCTTTGAGAGCTGCTTCTGAGGCTCGCCTGCTGCGAATCTCTCCTCATAGCCGTCAGCGTAGAAGTAGCGGCTTGAGTCTGGGGTGTGAACTTCGTCCATGAGGATGATCTGACCGTTGTGCTTACCGAACTCGTACTTGGTGTCGACAAGGATAAGACCACGCTTTGCAGCGATCTCCTGACCACGGTTGAACAGGGCGAGAGCGTACTTCTCGAGCTGGTCGTACTCGTCAGCTGCGATGAGGCCCTTGGCGATGATCTCTTCACGTGAGATGTCCTGGTCGTGCATGCCGATCTCTGCCTTGGTGGTAGGGGTAACGATAGGGGTAGGGAACTTCTCGTTCTCGCGCATTCCGTCAGGAAGCTTTACGCCGCACATCTCTCTTGCGCCTGCCTTGTATGCTCTCCATGCAGAGCCACAGAGATAACCACGTACGATCATCTCAACAGGATAACCTTCGCACTTGATACCCACTGTTACCATTGGGTCTGGGGTTGCCTGCTTCCAGTTAGGAACGATGTCGGTGGTAGCGTCAAGGAACTTGGCTGCTATCTGGTTGAGGATCTGACCCTTGCATGGGATGCCCTTTGGAAGGATTACATCAAATGCAGAAATTCTGTCTGAAGCCACCATCACGAGGCGGTCGCCTTCAAGGAAATACACATCGCGGACTTTGCCGTTGTACACTGCGGTCTGGCCTGGGAGGCTGAACGCTGTCTTTGTCAATGCTTTCATATCTAAATAAAGTCGTTTAAAGTCTTGAATTAACTGAGGCCTTCTATCAGGCCGTTTTCTAAGGTGATTCTCTCTGCCTTAGGTGACTTGGAGAGTCCAGGCATACGCATGATGTCGCCTGCAATGGCCACGATCATCTCCGAACCGGCGTTGATCACGAGGTCACGGATATTGATGGTGAAGCCTGTAGGGCAGCCATAGAGTTTCTGGTCAGCAGAGAATGAATACTGTGTCTTGGCTATGCAGACAGGGAAGTGCGACATGCCGAGCGAGTCGATGCGCTCGATCATCTTGAGAGCAGACTTGTCGTAGGTCACAGCAGCTGCGCCGTAGATGTTCTTCGCTACCTTCTCGATCTTTGTGCGGATGTCGTCGCTATCCTCGTATGCGAGAGTGAGCGGTCCTGAAGGATGATTCTCAATCATGTCTACCACTACCTTCGCGAGCTCTTCGGCACCCTTGCCACCTTCGCAGAAGGCATTGTTTATCGCAGCACCAGCGCCGATCTCGCGGCAATGCTCAAGCATCATCTGGAGCTCCTCGTCGGTGTCGTGCGCGTAGCGGTTGATCGCCACGACTACGCTCTGGCCATATGACTGGAGGTTCCTGATGTGGCGGTCAAGGTTCTCGAAGCCCTTCCTGAGGCCTTCTGCATTTGGCTCCTTGATGCCCTCTACAGGCACGCCGCCATGCATCTTGAGACCCTGTGTGGTCGCCACGATGACTGTGAGCTTAGGCTGGAGGCCAGCCTTCCTGCACTTGATGTCGTAGAACTTCTCCGCACCAAGGTCAGCGCCGAAGCCAGCCTCTGTGATGACATACTCACCATGGGTCATCGCCATCTTTGTGGCAATGATGGTGTTACATCCATGTGCGATATTTGCGAATGGGCCGCCATGCACGAATGCAGGTGTGCCCTCTGTGGTCTGCACGAGGTTTGGGTTCACTGCGTCCATGAGGAGGACGGTGATGGCACCACCCACGCCCATGTCCTTCACGCGGAATGGCTTGTTATCCATGGTGATACCCAGAAGGATGTTGTCGATGCGGCGACGCAGGTCGTCGAGATCCTTCGAGAGGCACAGGATAGCCATAATCTCAGATGCTGGGGTGATGTCGAAGCCACTCTCAGCCATGATGCCGTCGGTCTTCTTTCCCAGACCGGTGATGACATTCCTGAGGTTTCTGTCGTTCACGTCGAGAACTCTCTTCCAGAGCACTTCCTTGAGCGCGAAACCTTCGTCCCTATGCTGGTAGATGTAGTTATCCAGCAGTGCGCTTATCATGTTGTGTGCAGAAGTCACAGCATGGAAGTCGCCGGTGAAGTGGAGGTTGATCTTCTCCATAGGGAGCACCTGCGCGTAGCCGCCACCTGCAGCGCCACCCTTGACGCCGAAACAAGGTCCGAGGGATGGCTCACGAAGAGCGCATACAGCCTTCTTTCCTATGCGGTTAAGTCCCAGCGCGAGGCCAATGCTCACGGTAGTCTTGCCGATACCGGCCTTGGTAGGGGTGATGGCTGTGACGAGAATGAGGTTGCTCTTTGCTACCTTCTGCTCATCAATCAGTCCCACAGGTACCTTGGCGATATGCTTTCCATAGCACTCGAGGTCTTCCTTGGCAATGTTGATGTCAGCTGCTACCTCCTCTATAGGACGGAGGACGCATTCGCGTGCGATTTCGATATCGGTCTTCATTATTTCTCTGGTACAAGTCCTTCGCAATAAGCGCATCGGAGGAGTCCTTCGCTTGATCTATAGAACTGCTTGTCTACGTCCTCTGAGTTGCAGATGCAAACTGGGTTTGAACATTTATATTCTGAGGTGAGATACTCTGTCTTGTTTTCCTCCTCGAGGTATTTCTCGTTAAGACCGAGAAGAGTCATGATAAGTGCCATTCTGACGAACTTTCCATTCTCTACCTGACGGAAATATGCGGCTCTTGGATCCTTGTCCACCTGGCGAGAGATCTCGTTGATGCGTGGAAGAGGGTGGAGGATGACCATGTCCTTCTTTGCATTCTCAAGCTTGTCTGGGGTGAGGATGAATCTGTCACGCAGACGAAGGAACTCGTCACGGTCAAGGAATCTCTCCTCCTGTACTCGAGTCATATAGAGAATGTCAAGGTCAGCGATAACGTCTTCGAGTTCAGTTACTTCCTTGGTAGGAATGTTGTTTTCCTCACAGATTTCCTTCTTAAGATGAGCAGGAAGTCTGAGCTCGTCTGGTGCGATGAGCACTACGTTGATGCCTGTCTGTCGAGAGAGAGCCTTGATGAGTGAGTGTACGGTACGGCCGAACTTGAGGTCGCCGCAGAATCCGATGGTGAAGTTGTCCAGTCTGCCGAGCTCCCTACGGATGGTGAGGAGGTCGGTGAGGGTCTGGGTAGGATGTGCGTGGCTACCGTCGCCTGCATTGATCACAGGGATGGAAGCGTACTGAGATGCTACAAGTGGTGCACCCTCCTTGAAATGTCTCATCGCGATGATGTCAGCGAAAGCGCTGATGACGCGTACTGTGTCAGCTACGGTCTCACCCTTGGAAACGGATGAACTCTTCGCATCAGAGAAGCCGATTACATTGCCACCGAGCTCCATCATGGCAGCGGTGAAACTGAGACGTGTTCTGGTACTTGGCTCATAGAAGAGTGTAGCGAGCTTGCGGCCATCGCAAGCGTGTGCATACTTCCATCTATGGGCAATGATGTCGAGCGCAAGGTCGATTACTGCATGGGTCTCCTCCTTGGAGAAATCCATTATATCTATAAGACTACGCATTTTCTTTATTGCTATTTGTTCATCCAGCTTTCGTCGGATGGGTTGTTTCTGAACTTGATGAGTCTTGCTTTATCCTCAGGCTGGATGTACTGCTTCTCGACAGCGACTTCTACAAGTGCATCGAGGTTTGACAGTGAGTGGTTCTCTACGTTTGCAGCTGCGAGGCGGTCGATGCCCTTCTGCATACCGTAGGTGAAGATGCTCACTACGCCGAGCACTTCACCGCCTGCGGCGCGCAGTGCCTCGACAGTCTCGATGACGCTGCCACCGGTAGAGATGAGGTCCTCGATAACTACCACCTTGGTGCCTGGATCCATCTTGCCCTCGATCTGGTTTGTACGTCCATGATCCTTTGCTGAACCACGTACATAGCCCATAGGCATGCGGAGGATGTCAGCGGTGATGGCTGCGTGTGCGATTCCGGCAGTGCTGGTGCCCATGAGCATCTCAGCCTCAGGGAAAAACTCCTTCACTGTCTGAGCAAGGGCATGCTCTACGGCGTCTCTAGCCTGAATGTCAGAGAGTGTGAGACGATTGTCGCAGTAGATAGGGCTCTTGATACCGCTGGCCCAAGTGAATGGCTCGTCTGGACGAAGGAAGACTGCCTTGATACGAAGCAGTTCTTCTGCTATTGATTTCTGAAAATCCATATGTTGAATGATTTTATAGTCTATTAATACTCATCCCAGCTTCTTACAGGAAGCTCATCCTCGCAGATGCTGCAGAATGCCTTGATGAAGGCAGTGGCAAGCCTGCTGTTTGTGATGAGTGGAACGTTGTGGTCGATGGCGGCGCGGCGAAGCTTGTAGCCGTTTGTAAGTTCACCAGTGGTGTAGTTCTTAGGAACATTCACTACAAGGTCCACGTCGTGGTTCTGGATGAGGTCGATGGCGCGAAGTGCTGTGCCCTCGTCATTTGGCCAGAGGGCAGGGCTCGCAGCGACACCATTCTCTCTAAGGTATGCACATGTGCCATGGGTAGCATAGATGGTGTAGCCCTTCTGGACGAGCATCCTGCAAGCGTCAAGGATGTGAGCCTTCTGGTATGCGTCGCCTGACGAGATGAGAATACCTGCTCCCTTGCCTGGGATTCTATGGCCTACTGAAAGCATTGACTTGAGGAGAGCCTCGTTTACGTCTGATCCTATGCAGCCAACCTCTCCTGTGGATGCCATGTCCACGCCAAGTACAGGGTCTGCCTGGTTAAGACGTGAGAATGAGAACTGAGAGCACTTGATGCCCACATACTTGAGAGCGAATGGATCGATCTCAAGGGCTGCTGGCTTGAGGCCGAGCATAGCCTTGGTGGCGAGGTCGATGAGATTACCCTTCAGTACCTTGGATACGAATGGGAAGCTTCGTGATGCGCGGAGATTGCACTCGATGACCTTCTGGTAGCAAACACCATTTGCGTCAGAACCGGCGAGGAACTGGATGTTGAATGGTCCGGTGATGTGAAGCTCGTTTGCGATTGCTGATGCAATGTGCTTGATCTGAGCCACTGTAGTGGCGTAGAGGCGCTGAGCCGGGAACTCGATGGTGGCGTCACCAGAGTGAACTCCTGCAAACTCGATGTGCTCTGAAATCGCGCATGCGATCATCTTTCCGTTGTCGGCCACTGCGTCCACCTCCACTTCCTTGCATCTTGTCATGAATGAGCTGATGACTACAGGATGGTCTTCTGAGATCTCCACTGCCATGTCAAGGAATCTGTGAAGATCGTCCTTTGAGTGGCAAACATTCATGGCTGCTCCAGAGAGCACGTATGAAGGGCGCACAAGCACAGGGAAACCTACCTCCGAGATGAACTTCTCGATGTCCTCGAATGTGGTGAGCTCGCTCCAGCGTGGCTGGTCGATGCCGAGCTTGTCCACGATAGATGAGAACTTGTTTCTGTCCTCAGCACGGTCGATGTCTGTAGCTGAAGTGCCAAGGATGTTGATGCCTGCCTTCTGGAGAGGAAGCGCAAGGTTATTTGGAATCTGTCCACCGACGCTCACGATTACACCATAAGGATGCTCGATGTCACAGATGTCGCGAACCACTTCCTCGGTAAGTTCGTCGAAGTACAGACGGTCGCTGTCGTCATAGTCTGTCGATACAGTCTCTGGGTTATAGTTTACCATGACTGCGGTGTATCCCTGATCTCTAAGAGTATGGAGAGCACTTACAGAGCACCAGTCGAACTCTACTGAAGAACCGATGCGGTATGCACCTGAACCGAGAACGATGACTGTCTTGTTCTGCTCTGGATATGGACTCTTCTCAGGTTCCCAGCCATAGGTAAGGTAGAGGTAGTTGATCTCCGCACCCTTTCTAAGTGCGAGTGCAGGAATCTTTCTTACTGCAGGCTTGAGGCCAGCTGTGAGTCGCGCATTCCTGACTTCCTCCATCTTGACGCCGAATACTCGTGCGATCTGAAGGTCTGAGAAACCCTGTTTCTTCGCCTTGGCGAGGAGCTCTGCAGGGATGTCTGCAACGGCCTTGCCTGCGTTTGCGATGGCCTCGAACTCCTGGTAGGTCTGCTCGATTTCCTGGAGCTTGAGAAGGAACCACTTGTCTATCTTTGTGAGCTCGTATATCTTGTCGATGCTATAGCCGTTCTGGAGAGCGGCTGCAAGCGCAAATACTCTGTTGTCTGTAGGGTGTGCGAGAGCATTGTCGATCTCAGAAACCTTGAATGGCTTGTGGCAAACGAATCCGTATGCTCCCTGTCCTACCATGCGAAGACCCTTCTGCATGGCCTCCTCAAAGGTTCTACCAATGGACATTACCTCACCCACTGACTTCATGCTTGTGCCGATCTCACGAGATACTCCCTTGAACTTGGCGAGGTCCCAGCGAGGGATCTTGCAGATGATATAGTCGAGTGCAGGACGGAAGTTCTCGAGAGTGCGTCCTGAGGTGTAGTCTGTGATCTCGCAAAGGTCATATCCGAGGCCGATCTTCGCAGCGATTGATGCGAGAGGGTATCCGGTAGCCTTTGATGCGAGGGCTGAAGAACGTGAAAGACGGGCGTTGACCTCGATCACACGGTAATCCATGCTGCCGTCTGGTGCAAATGCGAACTGCATGTTACACTCGCCGACGATGCCGAGATGGTTCACCATCTTCACTGCGAGCTCTTCAAGGTACTTGAGTTCCTCTGGAGTGAGCGACTGACAAGGAGCGACTACGATGCTCTCACCGGTATGGATTCCAAGTGGGTCGAAGTTCTCCATGTTACAAACAGGGAGACATACTCCCTTGGCGTCTCTTACCACCTCGAACTCGATCTCCTTCCATCCACGGAGGGACTTCTCTACGAGAACCTGAGGAGAGAATGAGAATGCCTTCTCAGCGAGTATATTTAGCTCCTCTTCATTGTCACAGAAGCCTGAGCCCAGACCACCAAGTGCATATGCGGAGCGAAGGATCACAGGGTAGCCGATCTCCTTGGCGGCAGCGCGTGCCTCCTCGATAGAGTTTGTCGCTGTGCTGCGGATGGTCTTGATGTCCACCTCATCGAGTCTCTCGACGAAGAGCTCGCGGTCCTCGGTGTCCATGATTACCTGCACAGGAGTTCCGAGCACCTTTACGTTGTGTGACTCGAAGAAACCCTGCTGGTAGAGTTCCACACCACAGTTGAGCGCTGTCTGTCCTCCGAATGAGAGGAGAATCGAATCTGGTTTCTCCTTCTCGATCACTTTCTTCACGAACTTAGGGGTGACTGGGAGGAAGTAAACCTTGTCAGCCACACCTTCTGAAGTCTGCACTGTGGCAATGTTTGGGTTGATGAGGATGGTGTAGATGCCGTCCTCTCTCATTGCCTTGAGTGCTTGCGCACCGGAGTAGTCGAACTCTCCTGCCTGGCCGATCTTGAGTGCGCCAGAGCCGAGAATAATTACTTTCTTGATGGAATTATCTTTCATGTCTTATCTTAATTCTTCGTTTAGGAATTCGCCTATGCAGCGCTCGTATGCAGCGAGTGGAGACTCTGCCTTGGTGATAGGACGTCCCACAACTATGTAGTCTGAACCGCCGAGTCTTGCCTGTGTAGGGGTCATGACGCGCTTCTGGTCGCCGACCTCGCCGTCTGCGAAGCGTACACCTGGTGTGACGGTGAGGAAACCTTGGCCGCAAGCGTCATGCACGATGCCTGCCTCGAGAGGGGAGCAAACCACACCGTCAAGGCCGGAACCTGCAGCGTTCTTTGCGTATGAGATGATAGTCTCTGGCATGCTAGGGGCGATGAGAAGCTCATTGTGAAGCATCTCCTCAGAGGTGGAGGTGAGCTGGGTTACAGCGATGAGTTTAGGCTGACGTCCCTCAGCTGCATTTGACCTTAGTCCCTCGAGTGCGGCCTTCATCATCTCGCTACCACCGGCTGCGTGAACATTGCACATGTCCACATCCAGGCTTGAGAGCACTGACATCGCACGCTTCACTGTGTTCGGGATGTCATGGAGCTTGAGGTCGAGGAAGATCGAGTGGCCACGGCGGCGTATTTCGCGCACCATGGCAGCGCCCTCGGCGTAGTAGAGTTCCATGCCAATCTTCACGAAAGGCTTCCTGTTTACATCCTTGAAGCAGTCAAGAAACTTGAAGGTCTCCTCTGCTGAAGGGAAATCGCATGCTACGATTACATCTTTGTTTAGCATATTCCTATAATGTCTTTAATGTTTTCAATTCTGAGTCTTTTCATCTCCTCAGGGAGTGCCTCCACGATCTCCTTGCAGGCGCAAGGGTTTGTGAGTGTGGCGCTTCCCACTTCCACTGCGGATGCTCCGGCCATCATCATCTCGATGACGTCAGACGCGCTGCTTACGCCGCCACAGCCGATGATAGGCACGTCCACGGCGTGTGATACCTGGTATACCATGCGCACTGCGACAGGGAACACGGCTGGACCGGAAAGGCCGCCAGTTACATTGGCAAGCAAAGGCTTGCGACGAAGTGTGTCGATGCGCATAGCTGATATGGTGTTGATGAGGCAAAGTCCGTCTGCTCCAGCCTCTACGCATGCCTTTGCAATGGCTGTGATGTCAGTCACGTTTGGACTGAGCTTCATGAACACAGGAAGGTCGGTGCACTCGCGCACCGCTCTTGTGACCTCGGCCGCAGCCTCTGGCACGGTGCCGAATGCCATGCCTCCATTGTGTACATTAGGGCATGAGATATTTACCTCTACGATATCAGTAGGAGTGCCATTCAACTTCGATACGCACTGCTTGTACTCGTCGATGGAGAAACCGCTTATGTTTGTGATGATACACCCACTGTAGTTCTCGCGAAGCCAAGGAAGCTCTCTCGCTACCACGGCCTCGATGCCAGGGTTCTGCAGACCCACTGAATTAATGAGGCTGGAATGGCACTCTGCGATGCGTGGAGAGGCGTTTCCATCCCTAGGGGAGAGGGTGGTGCCTTTCACTGACATGCCGCCGAGAACATTGAGGTCAAACCACTCGATGAGTTCGCGGCCGAAACCGCAGGTGCCGCTCGCTGTGATCACTGGATTTGCGAGCTTGACTGTGCCGTGCTTGGTCTTGAGTTCGGTGCTTACCATATCATCATCTCCTTATCAAATACAGGTCCATCCTTACATACTCTCTTCACGCCTTCGGTGGTCTTGCATGAGCAACCCATGCATACTCCGAAACCGCATCCCATGCGCTCCTCGACGCTCACCTGACCTGGCTTAGGCAGCTCGGCGAGCGCTTTCAGCATAGGCTTTGGGCCACATGCCTGGAAACAGTCGAACTCGAGGTCCTTGATGATCTCCATGACAGTGCCCTTCGTGCCAGCGGAGCCATCCATCGTGGAGATGTGAAGCTCTATGCCTGCTGACGCGAAATCCTCTGTGAGGATGACATCCGAAGCGGAATTGAAGCCTGCGACCACGATAGGCTTGACGCCCATGGCAATGTATGCCTTGGCAAGACCAAGCATAGGTGGAAGTCCCACGCCTCCTCCCACGAGAAGGGGAGTGCCGCAGTCCACTGTCTTGAATCCATTTCCGAGACCGGTGAGCATCTCGACCTGCGTGCCCTCTGCGAGCTTGGTCATGTCGAGTGTGCCTACACCCACCTCCCTGTAGACAATGGTGATGGTGGTGCTATCCCAGTCGCAGATGGAAATAGGTCTGCGAAGATATCTTCCAGGTAGGGCAATGTTTACGAACTGCCCAGGCGCCGTGATGGCGCTTGTGTCGCCGCTGAGGACCATCTTCCAGACGGAAAGGTCTGGCGTGAAGCCATTTCCTGCAGTGAGGCGCTCATTTGATCTGACTGTGTATTTCTCTCTATTCATTGGCAACTAAATACGACGAAAGCAGTCAACGATGACTGCTTCCGGAATATTGAAATGTGATGAAAAGGCAATGGTTCTTCCGTCATTAACGGAAACGGCACTGCAGATAACAATACACCCTGAGTGATCCGAAGTCTTATGGAAATGGTGCAATCTCTGAGTAATCTGCATAGACCGAAATAGTGTTTGTTTTCGAATCACAAAGTTACTCTAAATATAATTTAGATACAATAGTGCATAAAAGGAAAATTTGCTCTAAATTTGCACCCGAATTTTTCAAATTCTGATCCTTAATGGTAAAGATAGGAACCCCACTCACTACTGTGGCACGCAAGGCTCTCTTGTGTGGCTCAGGCGAACTCGGAAAGGAGGTCGCACTAGAACTTCAAAGATACGGCGTGGAGGTCGTAGCACTTGATAGATATGACAATGCTCCTGCCATGCAGGTGGCACATCGCTCGTACACTTTATCCATGCTTGACGGAAAGAAACTCCGCGAGATCATTGAGAAAGAACGTCCAGACCATATCATCCCTGAAGTTGAGGCTATAGCCACTCCAGAACTCGTGGCTCTCGAGAAAGAAGGATACCATGTCACCCCTACGGCAAACGCTGCTTTCCTCACCATGAATCGTGAGGGTATCAGAAGACTTGCTGCAGAAGAGCTTGGCCTTCCTACCAGTCCGTATGTATTTGCTGACACATTGGAGGAATTCAAGGCTGGTGTCGAGAAGGTAGGCATCCCATGCGTGGTGAAGCCAGTTATGAGCTCTTCCGGTCACGGACAGAGCGTCATCAAAAAGCCGGAAGACATCGAAAAGGCATGGGCTATCGCTCAGGATGGCGGTAGAGCTGGTGCGGGAAGAGTCATTGTGGAGGGATTTGTCGACTTCGACTACGAGATTACCCTTCTTACTGTTAGGCACAGCGCCGGTACCACTATGCTTAAGCCTATCGGACACCATCAGGTAGACGGCGACTATAGAGAGTCATGGCAGCCTCAGGCTATGAGCACCTCGGCCATTGACAAGGCAAATAGGATAGCGAAGGCCATAACTGATGCACTCGGAGGCTACGGAATCTTCGGCGTGGAGATGTTCATAAAGGGAGATGACGTAATCTTCAGTGAGGTCTCACCAAGACCACATGACACAGGTATGGTCACCATGATTTCACAGGACCTCTCAGAGTTTGCTCTTCATGCGAGGGCGCTTCTGGGGCTACCTATACCGGAAGTCAGGTTCTTTGGGCCGAGTGCATCCAAGGCCATTGTCGTGGAAGGAGATACCGACAAGGTGGTATTTGAGAATTTGGAAGAAGTGCTTTCCGAGCCTGGAGTACAGATAAGACTCTTCGGCAAGCCAGAAGTACACGGACATAGACGATTCGGAGTGATACTTGCTACGGACTCCACTGTAGAGAAGGCTCTTGCGAAGGCGGAGCGTGCATACTCTCGCCTCGTGGTTAAAGTATTATAGGATACATTGCCGCTGCACACACGTTGTGTAGCGGTTTTTTACTTTTTTGACGATTTAATTTAGTTATTTACCATATGAAGGTTGGTTTGATAATGGGTTCAACTAGCGACTGGGGCGTAATGTCAGCCGCTGCCGAGACCCTTGAAATGTTCGGCATTGAGTGTGAAACAAAGATCATCAGCGCGCACAGGACACCTGATCTCGCTGCTGACTATGCGAAGAATGCGAAGGCAAATGGCCTCAGCATCATCATCGCTGGAGCTGGCGGTGCAGCTCACCTTGCAGGTGTCATCGCCGCGATGACTACTATCCCTGTGATCGGCGTGCCAGTCAAGTCTAAGCTCAATGGCCTTGATTCACTTCTCTCCATCGTCCAGATGCCATCAGGAATTCCTGTGGCTACCATGGCCATCGACGGAGCGAAAAACGCTGCACTCTATGCAGTTTCCATCCTTGCCCTCAGTGACAAGGAACTTTCAGACAAGCTCGATGAGTTCCGCCGCAAGCAGACTCAGAAGGTTCTTGAAGCAAGCATTGAACAATAATTTTAAAGCATAATATGGGACACAGACTTTTCGTTGAGAAAAGAGACGGCTTCCGCGTGGAGGCGGACAGCCTTAAGAGAGAACTCTCTGAGAACCTTCAGATCGAGATCAGTTCACTTCGACTGATCAATGTTTACGATCTGTTCGGATTCAGTGCAGAGCTCATTGACAAATGCCGTTACAAGGTCTTCGGCGAGACAGTGACAGATGTCGTTACTGATGAGTGCTCGCTCGAGGGTGTAAAATATTTGGCCATAGAGTATCTTCCTGGCCAGTTTGACCAGAGAGCATCATCTGCTGTAGATTGTGTCAAGCTCATCGAGCCTACAGCTGATGTGCGCATCCGCAGCGCGCGTCTTCATATCTTTGACGCGAGCATGACTGATGCTGAGTTCGAGGCTATAAAGAAGTATCTCGTGAATGCTGTGGAGTGTCGTGTCAAGGACATGTCCAAGCTTGTGGAGAATGAAGTCGCAGACGTCAAGCCTCTTGAGTGCCTTGACGGATTCATTGACATGAAGGGTGATGAACTCGCCGCCTTCTGCAAGAGCCACGGCCTTGCCATGAATACTGCTGACCTTCAGGAGGTGATCAACTATTTCACCGCTGAAAAGAGAAATCCTACCGAGACAGAGCTTCGCATTCTCGATACGTACTGGAGTGACCATTGCCGTCACACCACCTTCACCACTCAGCTTACCAGCATCGACTTCGAGAAGTCATTTGTAAGCGAGGAGATAGAGGGAACTTACAAGATGTATCTGAAGATGCGTGAGGACCTCGGTCGCTCTCAGAAGGGCCTGAACCTCATGGATATGGCTACCATCGGAGCACGCTACCTGAAGAAGAAGGGTCTTCTCGACGACATGGAAGTCAGCGAGGAGAACAATGCCTGCAGCATCTTCGTAGACGTGGATGTAGATGGAAAGATAGAGAAATGGCTTCTCCAGTTCAAGAACGAGACTCATAACCATCCTACCGAGATCGAGCCATTCGGTGGCGCTGCCACCTGTCTTGGTGGAGCAATCCGCGACCCTCTTTCTGGTAGAAGCTATGTATATCAGGCAATGCGCGTAACTGGCGCAGGAGACATCTGGAAGGAGGTTTCTGAGACTATCCCTGGAAAGCTTCCTCAGAAGGTCATTTCAAAGAAAGCGGCACATGGTTATTCAAGCTATGGAAACCAGATCGGTCTCGCTACCACCATGGTAAAGGAGATCCATCATCCAGGATATGTGGCAAAGCGCCTTGAGATTGGCGCCGTTGTAGGTGCTGTTAAGGCTTCAGATGTACGTCGCGAGTCTCCAGCTCCAGGCGATGTAATCCTCATGTTCGGTGGACGTACAGGCCGTGATGGCATCGGTGGCGCTACCGGTTCATCCAAGGAGCACACAGAGGCCTCGCTTGAGACCTGTGGCTCGGAGGTTCAGAAGGGTAATGCTCCAGAGGAGCGTAAGATCCAGCGCCTCTTCCGTCGTCCAGAGGTGACTCGCCTCATCAAGAAGTCAAATGACTTCGGTGCAGGTGGTGTATGTGTGGCTATCGGTGAACTTACCGATGGACTTGATATCTATCTGGATAGGGTACAGGTGAAGTATCGTGGTCTCAATGCTACAGAGCTTGCTATCAGCGAGTCTCAGGAGCGTATGTCTGTGGTCGTTGAGGCCAAGGACCAGGCAGAGTTCGAGAAGTACTGCCGTGAAGAGAACCTCGAGATCACCCATGTGGCTGATGTCACCGACCGTGGTCGCATGCGTATGTTCTATGGCGACCAGATCATTGCCGATCTTTCTAGAAAATTCATCGACAGCGCAGGTGCAGTGCATTACGCACAGGCTACTGTGAATGCTGTCGCAGACGATATGCCACAGCCTAAGGTTGAGGGCTCTAACATGCAGGAGAAGTTCGCAAGCGTTCTTTCATCTGACAATGTTTGCTCTCAGAAGGGCCTTGTGGAGATGTTCGACGCGACCATCGGTCGCTCAACTGTCCTCATGCCTTATGGTGGAAAGCGCCAGGCTACTGAGACTCAGGTGTCAGTACAGAAGCTTCCTACATTCGGCTATACCGATACTGCCAGCATGATGTCATTTGGATTCAATCCATACATCAGCAGCTGGAGCCCATATCACGGTGCCGCTTACTCTGTAGTGGAGAGCTGCGCCAAGGTAGTGGCCGCAGGTGGAAGATATGAGAAGATGAGATTCTCATACCAGGAGTATTTCGAGAGAATGACCCAGGATTCACATACATGGGGCAAGCCTCTCAGTGCTCTTCTCGGAACTCTCAAGATGCAGGTAGAGCTCGGTCTTCCTTCTATCGGAGGAAAGGACTCAATGAGTGGAACATTCGAGCATATCAGTGTGCCACCTACCCTCGTTGCTTTCGGTATCACCACTGTCAAGGCATCTAAGGTTATCTCAGCTGAGTTCAAGCAGGCTGGTCACTTCATCTATCTCTTCAAGCACGAGGCTTTAAAGAATTTCATGCCAGATACTGACGCGCTCAAGAAACTTTGGGCTTCAGTCGAGACTGCCATCGAAGATGGAAAGGTAGTTTCTGCGTATGCAGTCGGTAATGGTGGTGTAGCAGAGGCCCTCGCGAAGATGTCATTCGGAAATGCACTTGGTGCAGAGGTGAAGGTATCAGAGGCTGACCTCTTCTCATATGGATATGGCTCAATAGTAGTGGAAGCAAATACTGAACTTGAAGGCGCTGAACTTCTCGGAAAGGTCGTGGCTGAACCTACTCTCACAGTGAATGGCGAGTCCATGACTCTCGAGTCTCTCGAGAAGCCTTATCTCTCACGCCATCATAAGATTTACGCGCAGACAGCTGCAGCTGATACTCCGCTCGAGGCTCCTAAGTGCTTGATCGATCCTAAGCCTAAGACCCTTAAGTATAAGGGCGAACCTATCCAGACCCCACTCGTGTACATTCCAGTGTTCCCAGGAACAAACTGTGATTATGATACAGCCAAGGCATTCCGCAAAGCTGGCGCAGAGGTGCGTCTCGGCGTCTTCTGTAACCAGAATTCTGACGACGTGCTCGACTCTGTGGCACGCATGAAGAAGGAGATCGACGGATGCAACATCCTCGCCCTTGCTGGTGGATTCTCATCAGGAGATGAGCCAGATGGAAGTGCGAAGTTCATCGCCGATGTGCTCACAAACAAGGACATTGCAGAGGCTATCCAGGCTCTTCTTAAGCGTGGCGGCCTTATCCTTGGTATCTGTAACGGTTTCCAGGCTCTCGTGAAGTCAGGACTCCTTCCATACGGTCACTCAAACAGCCTTTCTGTAGAGTCACCTACACTCTTTAGAAACAACATCAACAGACATATCTCCCAGATGGTTACCACAGTCGTTGAGAGCAATGACTCTCCTTGGCTCGCTGGTTTCCAGAAGGGCGATCTCCACTCTATCGCTGTCAGCCATGGAGAGGGCAAGTTCACAGTAAGCGCTGAGCTTGCTGCTCAGCTCTTTGCAAACCACCAGGTAGCATTCAGATATGCAGATCCTGAGACTGGCGCACCTACCATGCAGTCACCAGCAAATCCAAATGGATCGAACTATGCCATCGAGGGCATCATCAGCCCAGACGGTCAGATTCTTGGTAAGATGGGACATTCTGAGCGCTATGAGGAGAATGTCTTCAAGAACATCAGCGGCAATTGCCGTCAGACTATTTTCGAAAACGCAGTAAAATACTTTAGAGGAGAGTAAAATAATATGGCTAAGACTTATGAAAACGCCGGAGTTAATCTTGAGGCCGGCTACGATGTCGTAAGACGAATCAAGAAGCATGTCGCATCGACAGCCCGTACAGGTTCAATGGGAAACATTGGAGCTTTCGGAGGAATGTTTGACCTCGCATCACTCGGCTACAAGGAGCCAGTTCTCGTCAGTGGAACTGACGGCGTGGGCACCAAGCTCAAGATCGCATTTGCGATGGATAAGCATGATACCGTAGGTATCGATGCTGTGGCAATGTGTGTGAACGATGTACTTGCTCAGGGCGCTGAGCCACTTGTTTTCCTCGATTATGTGGCTGTTGGCCACAATGAGCCAGCCAAGGTGGAGGCTATCGTCGCTGGTGTTGCAGAAGGCTGCCGTCAGGCAGGCTGCGCACTCGTAGGTGGCGAGACCGCTGAGATGCCAGGCATGTACACAGACGGCGAGTACGATATCGCAGGTTTCACAGTAGGCTGCGTGGAGAAGTCGAAGCTCATCGACGGCACCAAGGTGAAGACTGGTGATGTCCTCGTAGGTATCGCTTCTTCGGGTGTTCACTCAAACGGCTTCAGCCTTGTAAGAAAGGTCGTTGCAGACAATGGTTTCAAGTTCACCGACAAGTGCGAAGAGTTCTTCGGTGACAGAAGCATTGGCGACGTGCTCATCACTCCTACCAGAATATATGTAAAGCAGGTTCTTGAAGTTATCAAGAACTGCGATGTTCATGGTGTGGCTCACATCACTGGTGGCGGATTTGACGAGAACATTCCTCGTATCCTCCATGAGGGACAGGGCCTTGACATCAAGGAAGGCAGCTGGGAGATCCTTCCAGTATTCGGCTTCCTCGAGAAGTATGGAAAGATTCCTCACAGAGAGATGTTCAACATCTTCAATATGGGTATCGGTATGGTTATAGCCCTTGATGCTTCAGAGGCAGACAAGGCCATTGAGATCCTTACCAAGGCAGGTGAGACGGCATCTGTCATCGGAACCATCACCGACAGCGGTGTCGTAAAGATCAGCTAAGATGGGAAAGAAGGTTCTTGTAGTGGGTGGCGGCGGCCGCTGCCACGCGATCGTAGACGCGATCAGCCGCTCGGAGCAGGTGGAGAAAATCTTCTGCGCCCCAGGAAACGCAGGCATCGCCGCTCAGGCGACCTGTGTTCCCATTAAGGATACCGATGTCGAAGGACTTCTCGCATTCGCGAAGAGCGAAAGCATTGACCTTACAGTAGTAGGTCCTGAATCTTCACTTGCAGCGGGCATCGCTGATGTATTCCGCGCAAATGGCCTTCGCATCTTCGGCCACTGCCAGGCTGCGGCTCGCATCGAGACCAGCAAGGAGTTTGCAAAGGAGATAATGCTCAAATATGGCGTACCTACAGCCCAGTATACTGCTTTTGACTCATACGAGCAGGCTGTGGAGTTTGTCGCTGGACGTCCATTCCCAGCAGTCCTCAAATATGATGGACTTGCTGCTGGAAAGGGTGTGGTCATCGCACAGGATCTCGATGAGGCCAAGGAAGCCCTCAAGGACATGCTCCTCGACGACCGTTTCGGCAAGGGTAGAGTAGTCATTGAGGATTACCTCGAAGGCCCAGAGTTCTCATTCATGTGCTTCGTGAATGGACATGATGTGTATCCAATGCCATTGGCACAGGACCACAAGCGCGCTTTCGACGGCGACAAGGGTCCAAATACTGGAGGCATGGGTGCTTACTCACCACTCCCATTCATCACTGCAGAAGATGAGGCATTCGCACTCGAAAACGTGCTCCAGCGCACTGCGGACGCCATGGTGGCCGAGGGCAAGCCTCTCACAGGCGTCCTCTATGGCGGTCTCATGAAGACTGCTCAGGGCGTCAAGGTCATTGAGTTCAACTGCCGTTTCGGCGACCCAGAGACTGCGGCTATCCTTCCTCTGCTCGAAAGTGACGCATACGATATCTTCAGCGCCATCGCTGATGGGGTGAAGCCTGCTTCCGCACCTAAGTGGAGTGGCGAATCCATACTCGGCATCGTTCTCGCATCGAAGGGCTATCCTGGCAGCTATGCGAAGGGCGCAGAAATCAAGTTCGCAGAAGGATTCGATGCACGCGTATACCACATGGGCACAGCCATGAAGGACGGACAGCTTGTTACATCTGGCGGCCGCGTCATGATGGTGGTATGTACCGGTAAGGATGTTATTGAGGCTCGCGCCAAGGCCAATGCTGCGGCAGACAAGGTCCTCTGTGACAATCTTTTCCATAGAAAGGATATCGGCTGGCAGGCCGGCAAATAGAATTTAAAATATACAGAATATAATGGCAAGAAGAGCACTTTTCAGCGTAAGCGACAAGGCTGGCGTAGTAGAATTCGCCGCTGAACTCGTAGCCCTCGGTTGGGAAATCATCGCCACCGGAGGCACCCAGAAACTCCTTGAATCAAACGGAGTTAAAACTATAGGTATCAGCGAGATCACAGGTTTTCCTGAGATCTGTGATGGTCGTGTCAAGACCCTTCATCCTAAGGTTCACGGAGGTCTCCTTGGTCGTCGTGACCTTGAGAGCCATCGCGAGCAGCTTAAGGCCAATGGAATCGAGTACATTGACCTTGTATGCGTAAACCTCTATCCATTTGCTGCTACCATCGCGAAGCCAGATGTTACTATGGAGGACGCTATCGAGCATATCGATATCGGTGGACCATCTATGGTTCGTTCTGCAGCTAAGAACTGGGAGTCAGTGACCATCGTTGTGAACCCAGAGGATTATGCTGTAGTTATCGATGAACTCAAGGCAAATGGAGACACCACACGTGAGACTAGACTTCAGCTCTCTGCGAAGGCATACACTCATACAGCTGAGTATGATATGATGATCGCAGGATGGATGCGTGCAAAGGCTGGTCTCAATGAGAAGCTTTTCCTCGAGTATGACCTCAAGCAGAGTCTCCGCTACGGTGAGAATCCTCACCAGAGCGCTAAGTTCTTTGCATCAGAGAAGAAGGTCCCTTATTCTCTCGCTACAGCTGAGCAGCTCCATGGAAAGGAGCTTTCATACAATAACATCCAGGATGCAAATGCTGCACTTAATATAGTACGTGAATTCGACGAGCCTTTCTGCGTGGGACTCAAGCACATGAATCCTTGTGGAGCAGCTGTCGGTACAGACGTAGTAGACGCTTGGAAGAAGGCATACGAGGCAGATAAGGTAAGCATCTTCGGAGGCATCGTTGCAGTGAACCGCGAGCTTACAAAGGAGGCAGCAGAGCTTATGAAGCCTATCTTCCTTGAGATCATCATGGCTCCTTCATTCTCTGAAGGCGCTCTCGAAGTTCTTACCACAAAGAAGAATCTTCGTCTTCTCAAGGTTGACATGAGCAGCAAGGGTGAGACCCAGATGCAGTATGTCAGCATGAATGGCGGTATGCTCGTTCAGGAGCAGGATCTCGCCGTTAAGCCTTCATCAGAGTGGACTTGCTCTACCGAGTGCAAGCCTACAGCTGAGCAGCTTCATGACCTTGACTTCGCATGGAAGGTGGTTAAGCACGTTAAGTCAAACGCTATCCTTGTGGCGAAGAACGGCCGCACATACGGCGTGGGCGCAGGTCAGATGAACCGCGTAGGTTCAGCTGAGATCGCGCTCAAGCAGGCTGAGGCCGCACTTAAGGAGGAAGGCAAGGATATCAAGACCGCAGGTCTGGTGATGGCTTCCGACGGTTTCTTCCCATTTGGCGATAGCGTAACCTCTGCAGCTGAGTATGGCATCGCAGCTATCGTTCAGCCAGGTGGTAGTGTTCGTGACCAGGAGTCCATCGACAAGGCCAACGAGTGTGGCATCCCTATGATGATGACAGGTGAGAGACATTTCAAGCATTAATAGATAGCCAAATGATAGAAAGATATAGCCGCCCTTGCATGAGGGCTATCTGGACTGAAGAAAACAAGTTCAGCGCCTACCTCAAGGTAGAGCTTTACGCCAGCGAAGCATGGTCTAAGCTTGGTGTAGTTCCTGAGGAGGATGTGAAGAAACTTTGGGAGAAAGCAACCTTCTCTGTACCAAGAATTTATGAGATTGAGGAGCAGACCCGTCACGATGTTGTCGCATTCACACGTGCCGTGAGCGAGAGCCTTGGTGAGGAGCGTAAGTGGGTTCATTATGGACTTACCTCTACTGACGTGGTAGATACAGCCAATGGTTATCTTATCAAGCAGGCCGACGAGATCCTTCTGAAGGACATGGAGGAGTTTCTCGAGGTCCTGAAGAAGCGTGCCATTGAGTTTAAGGACACTCCTTGCATCGGCCGTACCCATGGTATTCACGCTGATATCACCTCATACGGTCTTAAGTGGACTCTCTGGTATGAGGAGATGAAGAGAAACATCGAGCGCTTCAAGTTCGCCGCAAAGGGAGTGGAGTGTGGAAAGATGAGTGGTGCTGTAGGTAATTTCGCAAACATTCCTCCATTCATCCAGGACTATGTATGCGAGCATCTCGGAATCGACAGTGCAGATATCAGCACCCAGGTTCTTCAGCGTGACAGACATGCTTTCTACATGTCTACACTCGCAGTCATCGCTTCTACACTTGAGCAGATGGCTACAGAGGTGCGCAATGCTCAGAGAACCGAAGTACGCGAGGCTGAGGAGGCTTTCCGCAAGGGTCAGAAGGGTTCCAGCGCCATGCCTCACAAGCGTAACCCTATCTCATCTGAGAACATCTGCGGATGTGCTAGAGTCATGCGTGGATACATGGCAGCTGCCAATGAGAATGTGGCACTCTGGTACGAGCGTGACATCTCACACTCTTCAACAGAGCGTATCATGCTTCCAGACGCTACCGAGCTTCTCGACTACATGCTTACCCGCTTCAAGGGTATCCTCGAGAACCTCACCGTATATCCTGAGAACATGCTCAAGAACATATATTGCACAAACGGTGTCATCTTCGCACAGCGCGTGATGAACGCCCTCATCGAGAAGGGCTTCGCACGTGAGGAGGCATACGACACCGTCCAGCCTATCGCCATGAAGGCTTGGAGCGAGCACATTGACTATAAGTCACTTCTGCTCGAGAGCGAGAAGGTCATGGGCGCCATCACAAAAGAAGAACTCGACGCTTGTTTCACACTGGAGTATTACTTCAAGAACGTCGAGTATATTATGAAGCGCGTTGGCGTAATCGAATAATTACATAGGCGCGTTTCCGTGCTTCTTAGGCGGATTGCTAAGGCTCTTGTTGCGACAGGCTTCAAGAGCCTTTATTATGGCCTTGCGAGTGTCTGCAGGGTCAATGATGTCGTCGATGTAGCCAAGCTCAGCTGCACAGTACGGATTTGCGAACTGCTCTTCGTATTCCTTGATGCGAGTCTGCTGCTGCTCAGGAGTTTCCTTTCTGTATAGAATGGAAACGGCGCCCTTTGCTCCCATGACGGCGATCTCCGCGCTAGGATAGGCAAGATTAATGTCCGCGCCGATCTGCTTTGAGTTCATCACGATATATGCGCCACCGTATGCCTTTCTTGTGATAAGCGTAATCTTTGGCACAGTAGCCTCAGCGAAGGCGTACACTATCTTTGCTCCGTGGCGAATTATACCCATGTGCTCCTGCTTGATGCCTGGCAGGAATCCTGGCACATCCTCGATGGCTACGAGAGGGATGTTGAAGCAGTCGCAGAACTGTATGAAGCGTGCTGCCTTGTCACTGGCATCTATGTCAATGGCACCGGCTAGATAGTTAGGCTGGTTAGCGACAAACCCTACAGTCCTTCCAGCCATTCTTCCAAATCCCACGACTATGTTCTTCGCGAAGTCTGGCTGTATCTCGAAGAAATACTGCTGGTCGCAGATAGGCTCGATGATGTTCTTTATGTCGTAAGGAAGGTTCGGGTTTGCGGGAACGACCTGGTCGAGCTCATGGCATGAGCGAAGGACATCGTCCGTCGCGGGATGCACAGGAGCGTCCTCCATGTTGTTTGACGGAAGGAACCCCACGAGCTCGCGTATGGTCATGATGCAGTCTTCATCATTGTCCGAGACGAGATGGCAAACGCCTGATTCTGAAGCGTGTACCATGGCTCCTCCGAGGGTCTCCTTGTCGCAGTCCTCGTTCGTGACCTGCTTCACCACATTCGGGCCGGTCACAAACATCTGGCTTTCTTCATTAACCATCAGGATGAAATCCGTCAAGGCAGGGGAGTAGCATGATCCTCCTGCACACGGTCCCATGATGGCCGAAATCTGCGGGATGACGCCCGATGACATCACGTTTCTGCGGAATATCTCGGCGAAGCCTGTAAGGCTCTCCACGCCTTCCTGAATACGCGCACCACCAGAGTCATTCAGCCCAATGATAGGGGCTCCATTCTTGAGAGCCATATCCTGGACCTTGGCTATCTTCTTGGCGTTTGCTGCACTGAGCGAACCTCCAAGCACGCTGAAGTCGAAACCATAGACGAATACTATCCTTCCATCTATCTTTCCATAGCCGCAAACTACTCCGTCACCAGCAACGCGCTTGTTCTCCATTCCGAAGTTTGTGCAGCGATGCTTGACGTACTTGTCCATTTCCACGAAGCTTCCCTTGTCAAGGAGCAGCTCGATACGCTCGTATATGTTTAGTTTCTTGTTTGTCATTTCTTAAGTGATATTAGCAGCTGGTCTGCGCTCACGCTGTCCCCGACGCTGCAATGTACCTCTTCTATCGTGCAATCCTCTGCTACAGTGATGCTCGACTGCATTTTCATGGCTTCTACGGTCATCACCACATCACCGGCATGCATCTGCTGTCCTGGCTCTACGAATATGCTGATGACCTTCGCCGGCATAGGGGAGAGGATCTTCGTGTCCTGCTTCCCTGAGACGGAGGACTGTTTTCTCATGCGCATGTACTTGGCCTGCGAGTCAAGCATGTCGATCTCGTATGTAGAGTAATCCAGGCTTACGCTATAATGCTTTGAGGATTTGTCATGGACGATGAAGGGATTGTACGACCTTCCTTCGTTGAGAATGGAGCATTGGCCATCGGCGAACATGCACACATCCACATTATACACCTTGCCGCCTACATCTATGGCGACCTTGTTCCCGTCTTTTGAGAGGATGGTTACCTCCACTAATCTATCTCCTACCTGTATCTCCATATTACACTCTCAGCACTCCCTTCTGAAGGCCGAATGCTCTCCATCTGCTGATGGCGGAGCTGTCCTCAGGCATCTGTGGGGCATTCTCCTCGAAGTTCATGATATAGTCAATGTATGCCGCTATCACTGCCATGTCCTCAGAGACTGTGTGATAGCTGTTTACCTTGGAAATTCTAGTCGCATTCGCTTCTATGAACGAAGTGTCATATTCGCCTTTCTTGAAGGCTGGCGTGTCGATGATTTTCCTAAGGTATCTGATGTTTGTAGTTAGTCCTATCACCTTGAACTCGTATAACGCGCGCCTCATTCTTTCGATGGCGTATTCGCGTTTCGCAGCCCACACGATGAGCTTGCATATCATAGGGTCGTAGTAGATAGGGATCTCGTAGCCCTGATACACTCCGGAATCTATCCTTATACCCTTTCCTTGTGGTTCAATGAGTTTGTGGATGAGTCCTGGTGATGGGCGGAAGTTGTTTGAAGTGTCCTCGGCGCAGATACGACATTCTATCGCGCATCCGCGCTGCTTGATGTCTTCCTGCTTGAAAGCGAGCTTCTCTCCGAATGCTATCCTGATCTGATGCTTTACCAGGTCCACACCGCAAACCTCCTCGGTGATAGGGTGCTCCACCTGAAGGCGAGTGTTCATCTCAAGGAAGTAGAAATTCTTGTCGCTGTCTACCAGAAACTCGATAGTTCCAGCTCCCACATAGCCCACTTTCTTTGCGGCGGCTACGGCAGCCTTTCCCATACGCTCCCTGAGCTCTGGGTCAAGGAATGGACTTGGGCTCTCTTCCACTATCTTCTGGTGACGCCTCTGCACGGAGCACTCACGGTCGAACAAATGGACGATGTGACCATATTTGTCACCCAATATCTGAAACTCGATGTGGTGAGGGTTCTCGATGTATTTCTCGATGTAGACTGTATCGTCGCCGAAACCAGAGAGAGCCTCCGATTTCGCCTCGTAGTACATTTGACAGACGTCTTCTGCGCAGCGAGCCACTCGCATGCCCTTGCCTCCACCACCCATCGAGGCCTTGATCATCACTGGGAAGCCAATGCTCTCGCAGACTTTCAGCGCGTCCTGTGCCGTTTCCAGCTTTTCGGCTGTTCCAGGTACCACAGGGACACCCGCTGCTATCATGTTCTGGCGGGCCTTTATCTTGTCGCCCATCTCCTCCATGGTCTCGGGTCTTGGACCAATGAATATGATTCCTTCCGCCTCGCAGCGTCTGGCGAATTCTGCGTTCTCCGAGAGAAATCCGTATCCAGGATGGATGGCGTCTACATGATGTTTCTTGGCGGCAGCGATTATGTTGTCTATGTTAAGGTAGCTCTCAAGCGATGATGCGGGGCCAATGCATTCGGCCTCGTTGGCAAACAGAACATGCCTGCTCGTCCTGTCGGCCTCGCTGAAGACAGCCACAGTCGCGATATCCAACTCATAGCATGAGCGGATGACGCGGATGGCTATCTCACCTCTGTTTGCGATGAGTATTTTCTTGATCATGCCTAGATGTCCATGATAGGGAGCAATGACGAGTAACCTCCGTCATTGTAGAGATTCTGCATGGTAATCTTGCGGGTGTAGTCTGAGAACAATGTGACTATGTAGTCTGCACAGTCGTCTGCATCAGCATTTCCCAGAGGTGATACCTTGTCAGTGTAGTCAAGCATATCTGCCATGCCGGCAATGCCTGAACCTGCAGTGGTGCGGGTAGGGGACTGTGACACGGTGTTGATTCTGACTTTCTTCTCTCGTCCGTATATGAGACCGAAATTTCTGGTAATAGACTGGAGTACAGCCTTGGCGTCGGCCATGTCGCCATAGCCTGGCATCGCGCGGTCAGCGGCGATGTAGGTGAGGGCGACGACAGACGCCCACTCGTTCAACGCATCCTTCTTGTAGAGAGTCTGGAGAAGCTTGTGATATGAGAGGGCAGAAATGTCCAGTGTCTTCTGGAAGTACTCGTAGCTTACGTCGGTGTAAGGCTTTCCCTTTCTGAGATTTGGGGACATGCCTACAGAGTGAAGTACAAAGTCGAGCTTGCCTCCGAAGTGCTCCTGTGCTTTGTCTACCAGTGCTTCGAGATCTTCTACAGATGTGGCATCTGCAGGTATGACTATGGTGTGAAGCTGGTCGGCAAGCTGTGTGATTTCACCCATACGAATGGCTACGGCTGTGTTTGTGAGCACGATTTCCGCACCTTCTTCCACAGCCTTCACAGCTACCTTCCAAGCAATTGAATTCTCATTGAGCGCGCCTGTGATAAGGCCTTTCTTTCCTGCTAGGATATTATGTGACATATACTTAAAGTCAATGATTCGTTAAAAATTTAACAATTATATAATTTTCAATTACTTACGTA
>JAKSJM010000034.1 GCA_024398075.1 Bacteroidales bacterium
GGTCTCATAGGGGTGAACATTTCTGCTTTTCTTTCCAACTGATACTTGGCTCTCAGTGCCTCAGCCTTTTTCATGACCGATGAACTATGATAGCGGTTCAATGCTTGCTGATCTTCCCAACTGTCAATGAGCAACACACTCTGAGGATCGTCCTGAGGAATGAAATAATCATAGCGCAAGCACCCTGGAATAGCTCGGATGGAATCTGCAAAGCCCATCTGGTTCATTTCTTCCATGTACCTCAAAGCATTACCATCAGGAGCATTGTATCGGATATTGATGGTAATCTGCGCCTGACAAGTAAGGCAGAAAAGTACCAATATTGAAGTAAGGATTTTCTTCATATACTTATCTATTAAACAATTTTACAGCATTTTCATACAGCACTCGTTCTACGTCTTGAGGCACGATCTCCTGCAAGTTGTTTCTCAATACCGAAAGATTTCGGATGAGGATCGGCGCTTTCACGTATGGATAATCCGTGCCATAGAGCAGATGATCTTGAGAAGTGATAGTGAGCAACTCGCGGATGGTTTCCGGTGTGGCCGCTCCTGCCAGATCGTAGTATAACGCTTCAAGATTCTTGGCAATATCTACCCCCTGCAGATAGCCGACACCATTCATGACAGGCATCAAGCTCTGCATGCGAGGGATGGCCAAGGGCAGGAATGAGCCGCAATGAGGCACCACCGAGGTCAGCGTTTCGTTGTTAGTAGCAGGCTTGTGCGGATGGGTGATGATGACCGCCCCACGCTCGTTAAGCACCTCCATAAGAGGTTCGAGCGCAGGATCGCCCAAGTAAAGCCCTCGACTGTTGGAAGCCAGCTTCACCCCATCAGCATGAAGCGTGTCAAGCGCATAAATTGCCTCTCGGACAGCGGCATCCACATCAGGCAAAGGCAAGGCTGCACAAAACAGAAATCGTCCCTTATGCTCGGCCTTCACCGCAGCCATCTCTTCGTTCACCTGACGAATCACTTTGGCACTCTCCTCACTATCACCGAAATATGGCTGCGGAGCCGGCAAGGTAAGAACAGAGCGCTCAATGCCAGCCTCATCCATGAACCGCAGATGCATCTCAATATCCCAATGCGGGATAGGAAAATCCTCATCGAGCAAGGCTTCATGCTTTGACAGACAATCGAGATACGACTGCGGAATCATGTGGGCATGAGTATCGATAACCTGCTGTGCCATTGCAGATAATGAAAAAATGAATAGTATAGCGGATAGTAATTTTCTCATTTTACAATCTTCTTACTATTTTTATAGATAGACTTACAGGCTTGCACGGGGCACCTTTTCGATGGTAGGGTTTGGCATAACGCCTGGCTCTTCAACTACTGTTTTGCGAGCGACTCCTTGCCGAAGTGGTGCCTTGTCGGGTTGTTGAAAGTGAAATAGCCTTGCATTGTTATCGTGGTTTTATCTGCTGATCATTCACGATGCAAAGTTACGTTTGAATATAGTGCCGGACGATACCTTTATCGTAGGAGTTATAACCAATTTGACTTGTACGTCATGCTCTTCCTTCTGTACTCGTATTGGCCTGTCAAATAAGCTATCATTTCAGGGTTTAACTCAAGGCCCGATGATACGGTTCAAAATGAATATGACTGCTGATCCGAACTCACAAAATCACGTGGAGTCATGCCAGAGACCTTCTTGAAGATGCGGGAAAATCAGGAGGTTCTTGCCTTGATTCACAACGAAACTGTGGATGCAACACCGGAGCGCCCACATACTGCGAATAATCGTTTGGATTCGAGATTTTCAGGATTTTCCTCATGGATACAAAAATAACCATTTCTGCCGGAACGTACGCTCTTTTTGGTTTTCTACAGGTGCATTATCTCTACAATTATGCGATATTGGTTATTATATCAGCGAAATGTGTACATGTAATCGGTAGGTTTAGGAGTAAATTTGCACTATGAAAAGAACCGTATTATTTCTAGCGGCAGCAATCTGCCTGCTGTGTTCATGCAACCAGAAAAATAACAATATGCCAAAAGACTTCAAACTTACCAATGAGTGGGACAAGACCTTCGTGCTCAGTGACAAGGTCTCACATGAGAAGGTGACCTTCACCACCAACTACGGATTCACTCTCGCAGCAGACCTTTATATCCCGAAGGAAGCCTCCGGCAAGATGCCGGCGATCGCAGTCAGCGGCCCGTTTGGAGCTGTCAAGGAACAGTGTTCGGGTCTCTATGCCATGACTATGGCAGAGCGTGGTTACATTACCCTCGCATTCGATCCTTCCTTCACGGGAGAGTCTTCGGGAGAACCACGCCGCACAGCCTCGCCGGACATCAATACCGAAGACTTCCTTGCGGCTATTGATTATCTGTCCATGCGTGAGGATGTTGATTCGGAGAAGATCGGCATCATAGGCATCTGCGGTTGGGGTGGCATCGCGCTCAACGCGGCTGCACAGGATCCTCGTATCAAGGCTACCGCAGCAATGACTATGTATGACATGAGTCGTGTGAACGGTAACGGCTACTTTGATGCCGACGATAGCGAGTCCGCCCGCCACGAGGCACGTATGGCATGGGCGTCAGCACGTAATGCAGACCTTGAGAGTGGCAGGTTTGCTCAGGCTGGAGGTGTTGTTGACCCGCTTCCTGAAGACGCACCTCAGTTCGTAAAAGACTACTTTGACTACTACAAGACTCCACGCGGGTATCATGTCCGTTCCGGTAACAGCAACGACGGATGGCGCACCACCGGCTGCCAGGCCTTTGGGAATGCACGCTTTCTCTACTATATCAATGAGATCCGCTCGGCAGTGCTTGTTGTCCACGGCGAAAAGGCACATTCGCGATACTTCGGTGAGAACGCCTATGAGTATATGGTAAATGGCAAGGCAGAAGGATACGACTTCGTGCGCAAACCTAATCCCGTACCTGAGAACAAGGAATTGATGATCATTCCAGGCGCATCGCACTGCGACCTCTACGATGGTGGCAAGGACCAGGTAATTCCGTGGGACAAGCTTGATTCGTTCTTCCGCAGCAATCTATGAGAGCGCTGAAAGCATTTCTCCCTTTACTTGTATTCACCTTATCCTGCACCAAACCCGACATCTCGATGGAATGACTGTCGACGAGATAAAAGATACGTTCAAGGGCAATGTAACATCTAGATGTTTACATTGTTTCCGGCCAGAATCTATATGGCAAAGACCACAGACTGATCTGCGACGGCAGCCCTGAATTCTCCTGGTTCAAGGACCCACTCAATGTCCTCGTTGACGTAAGCGAGGTCGGAGACCTTGACGGTCAATGTAACAGTCTTTGTCTCATGCGGCGCCAGCTCGACTTTCGTGAAAGCACGAAGTCTTCTCAGGTCAGGAGTGAGCGTAGCCACAAGGTCCGACACAAAAAGAAGGACTGGTTCCTTAACAGAACGGTCGGATTTATTGATGACATCAACTGTAAATGTCAACACGTCGGAATCCCTCTTCAATCCGAGAGACGAATACTCGACTTCCGAATAGGAAAGCCCAAATCCAAATGGCCACTGTACCGTTGTATTTGCATCATAATTATAGTTGCCTTCCACCGTGGACATGTACTCACAAGGTTTGCAATCATATGTAATGAATGAACCATGGTACTTTGGATAGGTATATGGCATACGTGCAGAGAAATTGGCATCTCCGCTGACTAGCTCGGCCAATGCATCTCCACCATAGTTGCCAGGAAGGAAAGTATGTACAACAGCTGAGGCGAGAGGTTCTATCTCCGAGATAATGCGTGGACGCCCTTCGTTCAGAATCAAAACCACTGGTTTGCCACAGGAAGCGAGAGTCTTTACCATATCAAGTTGATTGCGTGACAAGGTGAGATCGTCAATGTTGCCAGGGCTCTCAGCATAGGAATTCTCTCCGACGAAAGCCAGTATCACGTCAGCACGCGCTATCTTGTCTGCGGTGGAATTGCCATCCTCCAAAAGTAGTTCCGGCACATGGTGATCCATACGGAAGTCAGACTGATCATACTTCACCATCTCGCTAAATTCCACATTCTCAGCACCGAACTTGGCAGAAATGGCTTCGTAGAAAGTATGATACTTACCGATAGCACGACAGACTTCGTCAGTACGATTGCCCTGCCATGCATATGACCAGCCGCCATTCATCGCACGGAAACTATTGGCGTTCGGACCACACACGAAGATCTTGGTCCCTTTTCTAAGAGGGAGAATATTATCTTCGTTCTTCAGAAGGACCATACACTCCTCAGCCATCTTGCTGGCTTCCATCGCAAAACCATCGCCACCGAATTCATGATACATCGTTTTCAGATCTCGTCCCTTCTTCTGCTTCGTCTCATACGGGATGTCCCAAGTAGTTCTATCCATCAAACCGACTCGAAACTTAAGACGCAGGATGCGTCGAACCGCATCGTCAATTCGTTCCATAGAAACACGTCCCTCATTGACCAGTTCCATCAGCAGAGTACAGAACCCTGTATCATAAGGATCCATTGCCATGTCTACGCCAGCATTGATACACATCTCAATAGCATCCTTTCTGGTCGCAGCCACATGGTCACGCTTCCAGAGGAAATCTATGTCTCCCCAATCGGTAACGACCATACCGTCCCAGTCAAGACCTTCCTTAAGCCACTCCGTGAGCAGTTTGCGGTTTGTGTGGAATGGCATTCCGCAATTATTGGAAGAGCACACCATCAAGCTGAGTGCGCCCGCCTCGCAGCAAGCCTTGAATGGTTGAAAATACTTTTCCATGAGTTCACGATAGGATACGCTTGCCGGTGTGCGATCCTTTCCGGAAACAGCAGCGCCATATGCCATATAATGCTTGATGCATGCCGCTACATTGTACATTCCGACATGGTTCGGATCGTCTCCCTGAAGGCCTCTGGTTAGTTCAGACGCCATCATTGCATTTACGAGTACATCCTCACCGAAGCTTTCATACACGCGAGACCAAAGCGGAGTGCGTGCCAGGTCCATGACAGGAGAATACACCCATGGTATCAGGCACGCACGACTCTCGTATGCCGTAATCTCTCCGACTCGGCGTGGTATCGTCACGTTGAACGATGAAGCCTGTCCAATCTCGTGAGGAAACAGAGTTCCCCCATAAGAATAGGTAGTTCCATGAATCTGGTCTACGCCGTATATCTGAGGAATTCCTACTCTTGATTCTGATTCCTTGTTGAGCGTGCGAATGATGTCTGCCCAGTCTTGCGGAGTCTGAGCAATGCCACCGGGGACATTGAGGATCGACCCCACCTTATAACTGCCGAACACATCGGCAACCGCTTCTTTGGAGAGGACATTGCTTTCTGGTCCAACGGCAACAACATCATAAGTAAGTTCACACATCTGACCGACCTTCTCCTGCAAGGTCATCCTCGATAGTAACGACTCTACCTGAGCCTCAATCGCAGGATCAGATTTGATGCACTGAGCATGCACTGAAAACAAGGAAAAACCAAAACCAAACAGTATGACTAAAAACAAATTCCTCATCGATTCAATAATTATTTCTGATAAACTCTAACCCAGTCCACCTCGTAAGTTTCCTCAGTGAAGTTTGAGGCTGGAGTGCCACCCCAGCTGCCACCTACTGCCAGGTTGAGTTTTATGTAGAACTTCTGATCAAACGGCCAGCTATACTGGTCTTGAATATCTGGAGACGGATTCGGAGCATAGAAGAACTCCTTACCATCCACGTAGCCACGAATATACTCATGCGTCCACTCCATTCCGTAACAGTGCCAATTGTTAGGCGTAGAAACCCTGGTCTTCTGACAATAGGAATACATGGTTCCGGTCGATGGATCGACATATCCGCTCTTGTCGCCAGCAGCGGGTGTCGCATTGTGTGAGTGAGCCGAGAAGTAAGCGGAATAGCGCTCGTCGCCAGGAACGTATTCCAAGATGTCTATCTCGGCGCCCCAGCCAGTAGGGTCCATCACGTTGTAGGGTCCATCCAGTGGCAGCATCCAGAAAGCAGGCCAACACCCCTTTGTCATTGGAAGTCTGGCTCTCATCTCGATATAACCATGTTCCCATCCCTGTTTTGTGTTCATTCTAGCAGAGATGAACTCACAATTATCCGATGATGATGATGGAGTGACCTTGAATGCCTTTATCTTAAGGGAGCCATTGCTTACAGAAGCGGTCTGCTGCCCTGTTGGCGCATATATGCCGCCTTCACAATAGTACTGAAGTTCACTGTTCCCCCATCCAGTGCCACCTTTCTCAAAAGACCAGTTCGAGTAAAGGCCTGCCTGCGAATCAAACTCATCACTCCAGACAAGATGATATCCACTCGGAGCATATCCATCGGAAGGTTTCTCTCCACCCCCGCGATTCGGTTTCTCCGGATAGTATGGAACCTGAATCCCCGAAGGCACTCCCTCGGAGGATCCCGCATCAAACCAGTATACGGGATCCTCTCCAGAGCAACTCAACAAAGACAGCATTGCCAATGCTGATATAAGGATTTTCTTCATTACTCTACAGGTGCGAGGAAGATGGTCATCCACTGATCTTCATAGAATGGCTGGACAATGTCAAGACGAACAACACCGTCTGAGTCGATTGAAGTAACAGTCCAGTCGGCGTTGAGACCATGAGTGAAATCAGGATTACTTGCCTCTACATGTGCACCAGCAAGCATGAGAGGGAAACCTCCATTTGCGAACCTGATGACGACAGTGCCATCAACAGTAACTACAGACCATGTCTCTTTTCCTGTGACGGTCCAATCCATCTTTCCACCATCAATTCCATCATTGTAGATCTGAGGAGTCTCTCCGAGATTGAGAACAAGTGTACCCTTGTCGCCGAATGTGATAGTATCATCTGCGCACTGGGCCTCAACATTGGTAAACCACTCCCAGCCAGTTCCCCACCAGCCATAGCTTGATGGATAGAAAGTCTTTCCGCTAAGTGCAGCCATCGCTTTCTCCTCTGTCATGGATGGCTCAACGTAATCCTCTGGAACGAAAGTGATGTAGAAGTACTGCGCAACTTCTGGCTGATGATAATAGAGACGGAATGAGTTCTCTGTGGTGTCGCGAATCTCATACTTTGCGTTTACGCCCTTATTGTCACCAAGCATTGAAGGGAAACCACCGTTTGAGAACTGAATGTACTCGACATCACCATCCTTTACATAAGCCCACTTTTCATTTCCGGTCATAGCGAAGTCTGTCTTTCCACCCTTCTCATCATTAAACACAAGCTTATCGTCGCCAAGATTGAGAGTGAAAACGCCATCCTTTCCGAAAGTAAGCACGTCATCTGCAGAGTTTCCAGGAACAGGACCAGCTTCCCAGTCCCACCATTCAACAGTTGCATCGGCGCAGTAGCCATAATGATAAGGCTTCCAGTTGTTTGCCATAAGGAAGATCTCAGTGTCACTCAGAGTTGGATCCTTAGGTATTGCGATTGTGAAGGTGAAAGCAACAGGCTCACTCTCTCCGGCCTGTCCAAATGCTGCAATGGAACCATTGTAGTCTCCATTGACCTCGAAGGTCTTGACAACCTCACGATCTGTGAATGTTGTCTTTGTACCATTTGGATCAACTACAGTCCAATAAGGCGAAAGACTATTTTCATTAAACTTGAATACGACCTCACCGGTCTCGGAATTTGCTGTAACTGAATACATGCTTTCTGTTACAACTGGTTTCTGGACTGGCTCTTCTTTCTTTCCATTGCAAGAAACGACCGTGAGCGCTCCTAGAGCGACAAGGATCATCGCTTCATATAATTTCTTCATGACAATATGTGATTAAATTGTTAATAATTATTCTGTTTTAGGGTTCCCTCCGCCTTATCGATTTCAGCCTGAGGAATAGGGATGTATCTCTTGTTGGCGCTATAGCCTTTCCTACCGAGCACCTCCTCGGCCTTTCCGAAACGGACAAGGTCAAAGAAACGGTTTCCTTCGAAGGCAAACTCAAGGCGACGCTCTTCAAGAATGTTGTCCAGGCTCGCATGTTTCACACGCGATCCAAATTCATCCAAGGTCGTTCCAAAGGCACGCGCACGGACTTCATTGTAATACTTGTCTGCCAGGTCTTTGTCGCCGCCAGTGCGAAGGAGAAGTTCGGCGCTGCGAAGAAGGACATCCGAATAACGATAAATACGCATATTGGTGCGGAAGTTCAGTTCTCGTCCCTCATTTCCGATGAAGTTGGAATTTCCATCTGCACGACCCATGTACTTCTTGTTGAACATTCCGGTATCACCCTGGCGAGCATTATATTTCTCATTTTTCATCTTGTCCGTATTGAAGTCCATGATGGTCGCATCGCAACGGAGGTCTCCAGGCTCATACGCTGCCTTGAGTTCCTTGCTTACAGGACCGAAACCATATCCTTCCGAAGAGAATCGACTGCCCTTGTATGAGTCCGGACCAATGAATGTTGGGAATACGGTTCCTCCCGGTGCATATATGTCGTCCCATGTACGATTCGATGGATTGTCGCAATAGTTGAGTTCCCATATCGATTCGCAGTTCCATTCGCCCACATCGCTCCATATTTCGGCAAAGTCAGGCGCAAGGGCATATATGCCTGAATCAATGATTTCCTTAAGTTGAGCAAGCACACTCTGATAGCGGCTTTCGTCGCCCTTAAGCATGATTACATCCGCACGAAGCATTATCGCAGCGAAGCGGGTCGCCCGGCCGACCTCAGAAATCATCACGGCATCAGGAAGCGCACCAGGTTTTGTCGCAGCATCGAGGTCCTCTATGATTTTCTTATATAGGTCATCCTCACTCATCTGAGGAACGATATAAGGGACGGACGAACCATTTGGATTCACATCATAGTAAGGCACAGAACCCCAGAATTTCCAGAGAATGTGATAGTAGAACGCCCTGAGGAACAAGCCCTCACTGATAAGTCTGGTCTTGGTAGCTTCCGGTATTCCTTCGACTTCCGCGGTGCGGTTTACGACAATGTTGCTGCGGTAAACTCCCATATACAGATCACTCCAGAATTGTATCAACGACTGCTCGGGAGTAAGACGGAATGTACCCATGAGCTGAAGGTAAGGACAGTCTCCTGGACCGCTGCCACCGACAGCATTGTAATCATCCGCCATTATGTCCGATATAAACTGATATGGGTGATACTCAGCCTCATACATTCCGAACGAAAAATCAAAAACCTGCAGAGGGGCATATGCTGCCATAAGGGCTTTCGTCATATCGTACTCAGTGGCATAGCTCGTTTCTTCCGGAACTGTAGTCGTCGGTTCGACCTCCAGAAATGCCGTTGTACATGCCGACAGCATCATTGCTGCCGCAAAAAGAGTATATACAGTCTTTTTCATGATCATCAGAAAGTTATGTTCAATCCTGCAGAGAATGTCTTTGCCTGTGGGTACACGCCCTTATCAATGCCTAGTGATGTTCCACTGAATGATATTTCAGGGTCCATACCATGGTACGATGTAATGGTGAATAGGTTTTCGGCGCTGAGGTAAACACGGAACTTATCGACAAGCACCATCTTAGTGAGTCTCTGAGGAATTGTATATCCCAGGACGAAAGAGCGGCAGCGCAGGAACGATCCGTCATAGACCATTATGTCAGAAGATCGCCAGTTCTGGTTGCGTCCGCCATCAGCCTCCGCTGTCAGACGTGGCAGACGGTTGGAAGTTCCAGGGCCCGTCCAGCGTTCCAGCATATAGGACTGCATGTTTACAAGCGGATAGTCAGCACGGCGGGTCGCATCATAAACATCATTCCCAAGATTTGCAGAGAGAAGAGTGGAGATGTCAAAACCTTTCCATGTTGCTCCAAGATTGATACCGAATGTCCAGTCCGGCATGCCCTTTCCAATCATCACACGGTCCTCGTCATCAATCACGCCGTCTTGATTAACATCCACAAACTTCAGGTCACCTGCTACGGCATAAGGCTGAAGACGTTTTCCCTCACTGTTTCTATATGCATCTGCTTCAAGATCACTCTGGAATACACCATCAGTCTTGTATCCCCAGAAGAATGGGAATGGTTTTCCATTCTCGGCGCGCGAAATTGTTCCAAGACTACCCAAAATAGTATCATAGTTCTCGTAACCAGTCTCATTTCCGAGTTTGAGGAGTACATTGCGGTTGTATGATCCATTGATGCCTATCGAATAATTTAAATCTGATATGTTGTTCTTCCATGTGAGATCGAACTCAAAACCGGAATTCTTCATGTTTCCCACATTGCCCCATGGAAGGTTGTTTCCTATGTAGGCAGGAAGCGACATACGCATAAGCATTCCATTGGTACGCTTGTCGTAGTAGTCGAGAGACACAGACAGTGCATTGTCCCAGAATCCAAAGTCCACACCAAAGTCAGTCTGAACAGACTCTTCCCATCTGAGGCCAGCGTTGGAGTATGCACTAGGGATCAATCCTGGGGCAATGGACTCTAGATTCTTTAGGCCAAGAATATATCCAGCTATGCCTCGCATCATTGATGTATAGGCGAATGATCCAATGTTCTGGTTACCATTCTTTCCCCAGCTTGCACGGATCTTGGCTCTGGTGAACCACGATGGACGACCGCTCATGAATTCCTCATTTGTGATATTCCAACCAAGGGAAACAGACGGAAAATTTGCCCACTTATTCTCCGGAGAAAAGTTGGATGAGCCATCTCTGCGGATTGTGAGTTCCGCCATGTAACGTTCAGCGTAATTGTAACTCAAACGGGCAAAATAAGATGCTAGGCGACTGTATGGGCTAGGCGCACCGGAAGCAGCTCGCATGTTATAGTCCTGGTCAGTGGCATCAATCCACGGCTGCGAGACGTTCCTTATCTGGTAGGATGTACCACTCACGTAGTCACCCCAGTGCGAATACGCACTCTGGCCGACGAGAGCATTGAAGTTATGGCCATCGCCTATCGTGAACTCATATGACAGGGTATTTTCTAGCTGCCATGAAAAATCACGGGTAATCGTTGACCACACGCTGGATCCTGTTCCCTGATGGTTTGAATTCATATAGAACGGGATGGAGTAGCCATCATCTTTGGTGATGTAGATGTCTGCACCAATGGAACTCTTGAACCTAAGGCCTTTTATTATCTCGAACTCCGCATATCCTCCCGCAACAAGTTTGTCAGTCGTGTATGTATCAACTGGCATATGCAGCAAGGCAAGAGGATTCGGCATCGTGGCATAGAGGTCTCCTGCTATGGAGAATGGTCTGCCCTGGGAGTCTTTGAGGGCTGTTGGATGCTCTGCAAGGAGTTCATCTGGGTCCTCTGCATAGACAGGAAGGATAGGAGAAAGCGTAAGGGCGCTTCCAAGCACTGATCCGCGCTCACTGTTGGCAGTGATCGACTTGGAGTCGTCATGGGAGAAAGTTATGTTGGTGCCAACCATAAGCTTTCGCAGGAAACGGCTATCCTTGGAACGATCGAACACAGTATAGTTATTGTTGCCTCTCAGAGTAAATCGACTATAGTTTGAGTGATTGTAGTTTCCACCAATGATTCCCTCATTGTACAGATAGCTTCCCGATAGAAAATAATTCGATTTGGAATTGCCACCGGCGAGGCTAAGCTGATGGTCTGTTCTTGGTGCATTCTTATTGGAGATCACATCTTGCCAGTCCGTTCCCTTTCCATAGGCATAAGGATCCTCGTACAAAGGAGCCTTGCCCATGTTCATATACATCTCATTTATGATAAGAGCATACTGGGTAGCATCCAGCACATCCAGCTTCTTCCATGGGTTGGAAATGCCATAGGAGCCATTATATGTGACAACAGTCTTACCCTCGCTTCCCTTTTTCGTTGTGACGAGGATGACGCCATTAGCTCCACGGGAGCCATAGATGGCAGCGGAGGCAGCATCCTTCAAGACTTCGATAGACTCAATGTCGGAAGGATTGATATAGTCTATATTTCCGGTAACTGGCATTCCATCCACTATATAAAGTGGATTGGAGTCATTGATTGTACCGATACCGCGGATACGCACCTGGGTGGGAGCGCCAGGCTGGCCGGAAGATGTCGTGATGGTAACACCAGATACCATACCACGTAGAACATTGTCCACGCGTGTAGGAGCCACATTGGACAATTGATCAGACCTGACCGAACTGATGGCAGCAGTAAGGACAGATTTCTTCTGGACGCCATAACCGACCACTACCGCCTCATCAAGAAAGGAAATATTGTCCTTCATGATTACCTCATATTCTGAGGCAGAGGTGATAGCCACGACCATTTCCTCGTATCCCAGACAGGCCACCTTGAAGTTTCTCGCAGACACAGTAAGAGGCAGCACCCAGTCGCCATTCCAGTCCGTTGTCGTAGCGCTCTGGGTACCTTCCACAAATACGGCAGCCCCTGCAACAGGATTGCCTTCAATATCCTTTACCGTTCCGCTGATACTGCGTGAAGTCGGTTTCGTCTGATTGGATTCAGAAGCCTTCGGACGATAGATCTGAATCTGCTTTCCAGAGATAGTCCACTTTACCTCCGATTTTCCAAATAGTTTGGTCAGGACTTCGTTCACAGTGGCATTATCCATTTTTATGCTGACCTTGCGGTTGAGGTCGACATCCGAATTGCGGACCAGCAGGCTTCCATCGATCTTGGAGCAGAGGATGTCAAGCACCTCCTTGACTGTTCCCTCGTGGGATACAGAAAGACGGATGGTTCCTGCGTCCTGCGCCAAAGCCGTGGTCGGAGCCAAGGCAACGAGGAACCAGCACAAAATGGTCCCAATGATTTTTGGCATTGTTTTCATATTACTTCTTGAATATTTCAATCACATTGTCACTTCTTCTCCAGCTATACTTCCTATCAACATCGAGATAGGACAGTATCTCATCAATGGAGAGGTTATACGAGATCACTCCGGTGAAGCGTTCTGCCACAAATAGGTCAGCATCGTAAATGAAGTGCACACCATAGTTACGCTCTACAGAGCGAAGAATGTCAGGAATCGTTTTGTCTGCAAAGACATACTTGCCGCTGGTCCAGGCTGCCACTGACGGATCTGCGTCAGCGATGCGGATGTCATCGTCACCGCGAGCAATCATGGCGCAATGTCCCGGAGTAAGGGCAGCTTCTCTGCTATCCGTGTTCAAGACCACAGATCCTTCGAGAAGTGAGACCGTGATTTCCGGTTCATCACAATAGTTTCTTACATTGAAAATTGTTCCCTTTACGGTTACACAGGCATTTGATGAATGGACCCTGAATGGCTTGGATGGATCCGAGGTCACCTCGAAGAAACCTTCTCCGTCAAGAATCACATCACGGAACTTGAGGCCAAAATCTCCATCCAGTCGCAGTGTCGATTCCGCGTTCAATCTGACATGTGTACCATCAGGGAGAATAGCTTCCGTTCCAGTGCCATTGTTGGCCGTTATGGTCATTGCCTGAAGCTGGTCACGCTGAGTATGAACTGAAGTGGTATTATAATGGAGGAAAAGTGCGGATCCCAGAAGAAGCACTGACACTGCCGCAGCCACCGAGAAATACTTCCTGAACATAGATGGTCTGCTTCTATGCTCAATAAGGTTGGAAAGTTTCTGGAAATCTTCTTCCTTTGTTTTCTCGAAAACAGGTACATATGCTGATGCATATGCATGTTCATATTCGCTGAAGGCAGTGGCGAATTCCGCATCAGAATCAAGCTGCGAAATGAGTTCTTCCCTTTCTGCGTCGCTGAGTCTGTCGGCAAAATATGCCTCCAGAAGTTGTTCTTGTCTTGTGGTCATCTATTCGTGTTTTAATCGGGACGCCTTGACGTTCCTGCGCATATATACACGAAATCGATGGCCTTCGTTTAAAGGTCAAGCTTATTTTTTTTCAGTTGTTCGCGAATTTTTTCAATCGCTATCTTCTGCTGCACCCTGACAGTAGACTCGGAGATTCCCAGATGCTCAGCGATTGCACTATTATCCATTCCCTCATTGAAATGGAGGAAGAACACCTCTGCACAACGTGGAGGCAGAGACTCCGACACTTCGGATATGAGTTTTACGATATCCTCGACTTCATCATCGTCGTAAACAGGGACTTCAGGGATATGGTCCATCAGCACCAGAGTCGCCTCGCCGGCTTTTTTTGTCTCCCTAAGATAATTGTAACAAGCATTACGCACTCCAGAAATAAGGTATGGGAGAGGAGGATATTTAAGGGTTGCGCGACGCTCCCATACACGAAGGTACACATCGTTCACCAGTTCTCTGGCAATCTCGATATCATGGACATAACATACCGCTATACCGCAGAGGTATGAATAGTACGCGTCATACAGGGTGCGGAAACTCTTTGGGTTGGAATTGACAATGCCCAAAATGGTCAATGGTGTTATCTTCGACATGATAATTCGCCAGCAAAGATAGCAATAAATCACTTCTTGAAAAAGATTCTGTAATATCCTTGCTGGACAAACGTATCCATGTATGTGTGATTCAGCGTTACCTGCTCACAGATGTGCGGTCGGAACCTGGGAAAGATGGAGTCGGAGGGATGGTGACTGCGCCTGTAGCCAATATCATAATTACAAGTCAGGAACTAAAATTCAGATACAAGAGACAGCCACTTCCCCGCAGTTGACAGCCAAACCTCTTTATAGCAAGCATTGTTGACCTGTGGCCAGAATGGGATATCATCATCACCAAGAGAGCGGATACCCACAGGCATCTCTCCCGTGATTTCACCAGAGCTGAAACTATCCATCTGTGGATAATTGTCACCTGCGCCAAAGATAAGTGACTCGCCGAACGGGTTCATGCCGGCATGCCAATATAGCTGGGTGCGAGCGATGTCCATAAGGACATCATCGTGCATGAACTTGCCACAAATGGCAGCATTCTTACCAGCAGACAGAATGATGGCTGAGTTGCCGTTGAAGATGTTGAACCAGATGGGGAAACGGCGGATATAGTGATTATCGTCAATCTTGATGCCTGTATGAAGCTGGGCGGTATAACGCTCACGAGAGTCAGATGGGCCAAAAATGTGAAGGGAGTTGAAGCCGTGCTCGTCCTCAAACTCGTTTTCCATGTAAACACCGCTTGGGATCATGCCGTATGGGGCAGTACATGGCATGAGGGACTTGATGTACTCTCCGTGCAAGGCAATGGCCTCTGCCCATTTCTCGAAGGAAGGATGGTCAGGCTGCATGTCACAGAGTGCCTTGAAGGCGAGCATGTAGATCTGCTCGCGTGACTGATGGATATAATGGACAGTACTGATTTTGGTAGTGTCACGATAGAAGTAGCCGCGCATGCCGTTGGCGAGCGGCGTCTTCTCCTGACAGTCCATGGTGTACTGGATATATTCGGATGCAAGCTGAGCATATTTAGCGTCCTTGGTGAGCTGATAAAGCTGGGATGCCGCCCATGAAACCGTGGCCATATATTGGCTAGGTGGGGTATTATATGTATGCTCATAAAGGTAAATGAACTCGTCGAAGCCATCTTTCAGGAACTTCTCCATTGCGAGATCGAAGTCCTCAATGGCCACCTTGCGAAGGTAAGCGGAAAGGGCTGGGTCATCGGGGAGATTCATGGACGCAAAAGCCTCGTAGGCGGAGTACAGGAAGTTGTCAAAGGCCACGTTCTGCACGCGGACGCTGTTTATGTCATCAAGGCTCTCGAGAACATTGTCCTGCCAAATGACAAGACCCACGCTGGAAGCCCTATACCCATCGCCATAACGGTTCTTCAGGATAAAGTCAATGCCCCAGCGAGCCTCTTCAAGCAGTCTAGCCGCAAGAACAGGGTTTTTCTCCTTGGTAGAGTTGTAGGCCTCGAGGCAGTCAAAAACTATATCACCTGACTGGAGGCACTGCTGCGACAGGTCACCGGCATCATGCCAGCCACCGGAGAAAGAAATCCTCTTGCCGTCATGACATGACATCAGGTCGCGGTGGCACTCTGAGTGAACGCCTGGAACATCATATCCACATCTCTGGCAGAAAATGTAGTTGAGCACCTTCCACTCTACATCTGTCCAGACATCATCTGAAACAATGAAAGGCTTGGTAGAAGCATTCTTCGTCTCAAGGGTATAAGTACCTGGCTTGGTCAGCTCGGAAAAGTCCATCACACTGTACTCGCCTATCGTGGTAGTTTCCTTCTTCGCCTTCCCCTTCAGGATGACCTTGCCTTTATCGTCCTTCACCTTGAAGACATCGCCATCTGCTACAGTGCTTGCCGCAGCAAAGGCAGTCTTACCGGCATGGAGGTCGTAACCGGTGGTTGAATATATGATGACACCTTCAGATGGTTCCCACCCAGCAAATTTCTTTGGGTTCTCCACCTTCTGCAGGCGTATATCTTCAATTTTATAGCGTACGGTGTCTGTGGCTGTCAGATCCGTGCCCCTCAGGGTCGCGCGGAAACTGATGCTACTGACATCCTTTGTATCAATGCTGCCCAATTCAAGGTAGCATTCATTCCACTGCCCATTTCTCAAGTTTATGAGATGGGAAGCGGAACCAGGTATATCCAAGTCCAGGTTACAAACCTTCAGGCCTGGACAGTCTGGATATATCTTATAGTAGATTCTGTTATAGTCCTCAAGCTTGTAGCCATTGAGGTCAATGACAACCGTGCTGCTGCCGTAATTTGCATAATCCGGATCATCAGGAGAGCCCACCGCCCTTTTTCCCGGGAACGGCACATAGCTGATCTCAAAAGGCCCAGACTGGACCAGATCGTCCTTTAACAGAGCTTTCTCCAGACCATAATGCTCGTTGGAACGAGAATAGTCCAACGGGAGCGGAGAATGAAGGAATCCACTCTCTACAAGCTGCAGAGAGAGAACTTCGTCATTCGCAAAACCTACATCAGTATGCCGCTCCCGGCAGCAGCCTGAAACCATCGCAAGTATGGCACAAAGGAGAAAATATCTGTTCATTTTGTAAAAAATAACTCTCGCGCCCTTATTCCGCACTTTTGCGAACTTTAGAGCCGAAGAGGGCATAGAGAAGCATAACGACCTCGCCGATGATTACGAGGAAGAATGACATTCTCCATCCACCTAGAACATCCGCGAGGTAACCCTGGCAGATAGGAAGGATAGCGCCACCTACGACACCTATCATGAATACGCCAGATGCAGCTGAAGTGTACTTTCCAAGTTTCTGGACTGAAAGGGTGAAAATGCAACCCCACATGATGGAATGGAACAGGCCGACTGCAGCAAGTATCCAAGGATTGTCAAGAATAATTGCCACTAAAGTCAGAAGTGCTGCACCGACAGTAGTAAAAATGAGCTGAGTTTTAGGTGATATCTTGTTAAGAGAACTTCCCACTGTTCTTCCCACAAGCATGCCACCCCAATACAAAGTAGCGAGGAGAGCTGGAGAAGCAAGGCCCTTGTCAATGGCGAACATATTGATATTCGCTCCAATACAAACCTCAACACCCACGTAGAAGAAAATCGCTACAACGCCAAGAGTCAAGTGACTGAAAGACCAAACGCTATCCTCAAGCTTCTCACCTTCCTCAGCACGTGTGCCTTCGATATCAGGCATCGCGATGCGGCTGAGAATAAGAAGAACAACGAGCATCACTGCTGCGAGACAGAGGAATGGTACCTGAATCTGGTTGACGCTTACCTGCTCCATAGAGAGGCCACCAAACACAACTCCTGTCACGAAATAAGGTGCAAGTGTGGTTCCTACAGAATTTGCCGTACCACCGATGGCAAGCCTCTGAACTGACTGGGTACCCTTGACAGAGCATGCAGAAAGGTAAGGGTTGATGACCACCTGAAGGACGGTCGCTGAACCGCCGACAAAGAATGATCCGAGAAGGAACACGATGAATCCCCAGTGGAATGAAGCGCTGCCAAGAGCGAGTTTCATTTCAGGCCACCTTACGGTTATCCAAGATGATGCGAAGAAAAGAAGAAGGCCGAATATCATCACGCAAACGCCTTTGAGCAATGTGCCCTTATACCCGGATTTGTCCACCCACTTTGCCCCTACTGCGCCAAAGATAGGATATGCAAGGAACCACGAGAATGTGATCAATGTCGCAAATGTATTCTTAAGGCTACCGACATCAGAGAGGAACGCCTCTTTGAGCGGGCCCTGGAACTGAGTGTTCGCTGTCGTAAGAAAACCTACGACAAGAAACAGGAACACCATTGTGAGGAATGGTATCAGATAATTAACCTGTGGCTTTTCTGTTCTCATATTCAAAGATAGTTATTAGCAAAGTTCTGATGCGCAATATTAGCCCAATCCTACCATTTTTCGGGTGAAAAAATGTTAAAAAATGTTTAAGATTCGCTAATTAAACATGGAACAAGCCTAGGAAAACAGACTTGTGACTAAAGTTGAGAGGAGACAGCCTCCGATAAGAAGCCACGCATAGAGAGCGCCGGCAAGGGCGAACGGCTTGGCTCCGGCCTGGCGGAACTTGTCTATCGTCGTGTCGGCTCCAAGTGCTGCCATCACTGCAATAAGTACTATACCGTAAACGGACTTCTTCATAAATTGAATGGAGTTTACTGTTATATTTTGTAATTGAACCAAAGATAGCTATTTCTATTCACAATGAGCCCCTTTTTTTCTATCTTTGCTTCAGAAGTTCAACCAATGACACCATTGCTGTGTTTTCAAAGTTATTCGTTGAGGTATGACTGCATCTGACATTATAGACGCCCTGAAGGAGTATAAAAATGAACAGCAGCGCACGGTTCTCATGCGTTTTTTCAAGACGGGACCAGGCCAGTATGGAGAAGGGGATAAGTTTCTGGGGCTGAAAGTCCCTGAAGTGAGAGCTATTGCCAAAATGAGTCGTGATTTGCCTTTGAAAAGCGTTAAAGAGTTGCTTGTGAATGAATGGCATGAAGTCAGACTCTGCGGATTTCTGATTCTCACTTATAAAATGGAGAGGCTCTCGAGCGGAAAAAGGGCAGGATACATAAAATCTCTCATGGAACGTGACTCCATCGTGAAACTCTATCTGGAACATGCCGATTACGCAAACAACTGGGACCTTGTGGACCTGTCAGCGCCCAAAATAATTGGAGTATGGCTATTGCTGCCCAGCAATATAGAGGACAAGGACGCCATCATGGATTCACTGATAGAGAGTTCCGTTTTATGGCGCCAGCGCATTGCAATGGTCAGCACCTGGAAAACGACGCAGCAGGGGCATCCCGAATATGCGCTCAGCTACGCCGAGCGCCTTGTCGGGCATGACCATGACCTGATTCATAAAGCCGTTGGCTGGATGCTGCGCGAGGTGGGAAAGAGGGGTGGGATGAACTATCTTGAGGATTTTCTGGAGCGTCATGCCGCGACAATGCCACGTACAGCTCTTCGCTATGCTATCGAGCAGATGCCTGAATGCCAGAGACGGTTTTATCTCGCTTTTCGCCGAGATTGTCAGCGAGAGCCTTGATAACAGATTCAAAGTCGGTTTCAATCTCGAGCTATTTCCTGGTGCTTGCAGCAAGACATCTGCTGGGACTGTAGCTAAAATCATCATATATTGGGATTGCCTGCTTTACTGAGAGGTTGTAATTTTGCAGCGTGAAAGAATGTGAAGCAAGCAATGAATTGTGATCTCAAATGTGACAGCTGCGCTTACGCAGCGTATGAGACAGCCACTGGAAAGGTGATAGTCGTAGATGTCGTGGGGACTCTTCCCGACACTGCGCTACTCGACTTTTCCGGCAGTCCTGTCGTTACCATTGGTCACCGAGGATATTCCATCCGCTTCATAAACTTCGCCGGTGAGGATAGACATATTGGCCGCAAGATTCTTGCGAGCCACCCGGATGTGGTCCTCGACATGGTGGACTCCATGGATCTCGAGCACAGCCTGCGACTGCCAGTACGCTTCATCGACATGGACTCCAAGCTCGTCCTTGCCCTTTCGCGCTACGACGAGCTGCTCGCTACCGGTCACTCGCTCGACTACGACACACTCGGAAACCTGATGGGATTCCCTGTCACACCACTTCACGACAGCAGCGAGGAGACGCTCAGCCGTCTGCTGAGCTTGATCGTAGACACCTACGAGAACCCACTCGACCATAAAAAACACGTCCACGTGCCTTACGGAACCGATATCGAGGAAGCATTGGCACGCCTGACGCCACTTATCAATGACTCCGGTGAGATCGCCTGCGAGTTCCACGACAGATACCTGGCACTGCGCCTTCTGGAGGACCCTCAGTACATCTTCCCGAGGATCCAGAATGCGCCAAATGCTGGAGCTATACTGAGAGAGGCCGCTCAAGAATCATTCGCCCTCGAAAGAGAATACGGCGAGAAGGTGACGGACCTCACCCTCAAGGCTAGACGAGGATTCGTGTCGGGAGCCCTCCAGGAGACATTGCGTCACAGCGACGACAGCAGCGACCACACCATACTGCAGAAAATTGACGCCGTGCTGACCAGCAGGTTCCTTGGTTTCCCGATCCTGGCGCTCGTGCTTCTGGGAGTGTTCCAGGCCACATTCTCGCTCGGTGCATACCCGCAGGAGTGGATCGAGGACGGCATAAGCATGCTCGCAGTCGCCCTGCGCGGAGTCATGTCTCCGGGCTGGTTCTCCAGCATGCTCATTGACGGAATCGTCCAGGGAGTCGGCGCCGTGCTCGCCTTCCTGCCGAACATCGTGATACTGTTCTTCTTCCTGTCGATACTCGAAGACAGCGGCTACATGGCGCGCGCCGCCTTCCTCATGGACAAGCTCATGCACCGCATAGGCCTGCACGGCAAGTCATTCATCCCTATGCTGATAGGTTTCGGATGCAATGTTCCCGCCATCATGGCGGCAAGGACCATTGAGGACCGCCGCGACCGTGCTCTCACGATGCTGATGATTCCATTCATGTCGTGCTCCGCACGTCTACCTGTCTATCTGCTCTTCGTGTCGGCATTCTTCGTAGGTTACAAGGCTCTCGTGATGATAGGCATCTATCTCGCTGGCATCGCGCTATCGATCCTTTTCGCATACATAATGAAGCATACGCGCTGGTTCCGCAAGCCAAATGACGACTACGTATCTGAGCTGCCACCATTCCGTATGCCGACGCTCAGAAACACCGGTGCGCATATCTGGGAGAGGGTTTCTGACTATCTGCAGAAGATTTCGACTGTCATCCTGGCAGCTTCTGTAATCATCTGGGCATTAGAATATTTCCCTTCTGACCGCACCAATGGAGGCACAAACAAGGAAGAGTCATACCTCGCAATGGTGGGACATAGCATAGAGCCTGTCATGAAGCCACTTGGCTTCGACTGGAAGATGAACGTGTGCCTTATCACCGGACTCCCTGCCAAGGAAGCCATTGTAAGCACTATGGGTATATTATACCATTCAGAAGACGACGAGTCCACAGCAGAAGCGATGCGCACCGAAAGCGGCGTAACGCCACCTGTCGCGCTAGGCTTCATGCTTTTCGTGCTGCTGTACTTCCCTTGCATAGCCACCATCGCCACGCTCAAGCGAGAAATAGGAAGCCGATGGGCCATATTCAGCGTCATAAACTCCTTGGTGCTGGCGTGGGTGGTTTCTTTCATCGTGTTCCAGATCGGCACCCTGCTGATGTGAAACTGAAAGGAAATCTTTATCTTTGCACAGTATGACCAGTTTCTCTCACATCACTCGAGACCTCAAGGTAGCAGTCCTACTGGATGAGCATCCATCCCTCATGGGGGTTCTTCCACGCATGGGCATACCATTCGGTTTCGGCGAGCAGACCATCGGGCAGGCGTGCAAGTCCGCTGGTGTGGATGTAGAGACTTTCCTGCTCCTCGCGAGCGTATATGCGCTGGATGGCTTCGTGCCGGGTTCGCAGGCCATCTCGCAGGCCGATGCCAATGACATCGTAAAGTACATTCACGCCTCGCACACATTCTACCTGGAGACGGCGATTGTGCAGTTGTCCAATGATATCGAAAAACTCATAGAACCTTGCCCCAAGGCCCTGCAGAAGGTCATCTGGAAGTTCTTCACAGAATACAAGGAAGAGCTGGACAAGCATTTCCAGTTCGAGGAGGACAACGTCCTCCCTTACGTTGAACAGCTTTTGTCGAAAGGGGCCACAGGCGACTTCTGCATAGAAGACTTCGAGGAGAACCACAGCGATGTGGAGACCAAGCTGGAAGATCTCAAGAACTTGGTGATGAAGGCATTGCCTCCGCAGTGCGACGTGCAGCTTCGCACCAACATTCTGTCGTACCTTTTCTTCCTGCGCGCAGACTTGAAGCGCCATACGCTCATAGAGGACAAGGTCCTCGTTCCCGTCGTAAAGCTGATGGAGACCCGCCATCTTCACACGCACAAGCATCGCCATGAGGAAGAGCGCAGCGAAGAGCTTTCGGACAGGGAGAAGGAGATTCTTATATCTGTAGCCAAAGGCTTAATAAACAAGGAGATAGCCGACCTTCACAGCATCTCCATCAACACAGTCATCACCCATCGCAAGAACATAACACGAAAGACCGGCATCAAGTCTGTTGCCGGCCTCACCGTATACGCCCTCCTCAACGGGCTTATCGACGCGAATTCAGTGGAGTAAGAACTAGTTGTTCTTAAGCCACTCGACCCTACGCTGGTCTGGAAGGTGCTTTACCTTGAAATCTGAGAAGCGGGCCTTGAAGCCCTGGCCATCTGGGCATGCTGCGACTGGACCGACCTGGAGTGGGCAATTGTCCTGCATCCAGAGGGTACGCATCATGGTGTACTCCTTGTCGTCGAAGCTGTAGTAAATCTCAATGGCATCGAGACGACGAACAGCCTTGAGCCATAGGTAAGGGATAGGGTCCTGGAGCTGGATTACGCTCCAGTCTGATGTGTGATGGGTCACGACAGTAGAGATGTTGAACTTACCATCCACGAACTCGATTCCGAACTTGACATAGTTCTCATGGTCAAGACGAATCATCATTCCTGCCTGATCGAAGCGCACCTTATAGTCACCGCTAACCTTGATCTTTGCCTCAAACTCACCGCCATAGGTAGCATAGAGGAACGGACCGTCATCTACTGTGAAACCATAGTGAGCGATACGCCAGTAGTCGGTCTGACCAGGCACATCCATCTCTAGTACACCACCTTTGATAGAGTATGACTCGGGCTCGTTAAACCACTGCATTTTGTCAAGGCTCTGTGCATTTGCCGAGAGCATAGAAGCGACGACAGCAATAACTGAGAGAATTACTTTTTTCATACTAAATAACCATTGATTTTGTTACCTTTGCAAAGTTAACAAGCACGTAGATTGCACACAATGGCTAAAAATAACCATCAAAATACTGATATTGCATTCAGCCTCGACAGACTGTTCACAGAGCAGTTTATTTCGGCCGAAGAATCTACCGACGAAAACATTGAGAAATACCTTGGCATAGCGGCGATGTACGCCAGCATGGAGTCATGCATCTCCGTGCTCAGCGACCTTAAGACAAGGAAAAGCTACATCTTCTACGGGCAGCTCGGCGAGGAGCTTGGGATAGCAGACGAAGGTACCACTCACACGCTCGACACGATCTGGGAGGAAGAGATTCTGTGCCACATCTCCGAAGCGGACTTGGCCAGAAAGGAGCTGGAGGAGATGAAGTTTTTCTCCTTCATCAGAAATAGGCAAGGAGATGGCCATCGCTTCTTCATGAGCAGTTCCTTCCACATGACCGGCATCGCAGGAAGGAAACATTGTATAACGCATCGCATATTCTACTTCCATTCCGGAAAGACGGTGCGCTACGCCCTATGTCTCTACAACGCATCAAATGCCATACTCCCAGAATCTTCCATCGTGAACTCAAGGACTGGTGAGCAGATACCATTGTGCCAAATAGACTCATCCAAGATGCTGTCCGACAGGGAAAAGGAAGTGCTGTCGCTGATATCAAAAGGCCTGTCCAGCAAGGAGATTGCGGACAGGCTGTGCATAAGTGTCTTCACTGTAAGCCGGCATAGGCAGAACATAATTGCCACCATGAATGTGAAGAATTCATCGCAGGCATGTCAGCTCGCCCACCAGATGGGACTCATCTAAAAAGCCACCGCAGAAGCGATGGCTTTGTTTGTCAATGAGTTATCCTCTGTGGCAGGACTGGCTCCGTGTGGCTTTCGCCGCTGCGGGTGCTGTAACCCCAGTAGTAATCATCCCAGTTTGGAGATGCGACGTGGCGGAGATTGAAGCGGCCATACGATCCATCTGAACCAATGAGCTCGCCCCTGAAGTGCTCGTCACTGAGATGATAGTCGCAAATGGTGAAATCGAGACGATCCTCCACGAGATGGATATAGATGTTTCCTCCCTCTACAACCCATGTGATGTGGTTTGCGATATAGGTATTCTTCCAAGGAATCCACGACTCGAAGTAGTCGACCCAGTAGCCAGCGCCACTTGAATAGGCATAAGGATCCTTGAGGAAGGTCACCTCAGTATAGGATGGGCTGTATGTTGTGCCCTCATAATAATACTCCTGAAACATATTTCCTTCCCATGTGCCCTCGAGGGTATATGAGATATCTCCATCACACGAAGTGAAAAGGCCTGCAGCCGAAATAAGTGCTGTCAAGGCAAGTATAAGTCTAAATTGAGTTCTCATGGCCAAATGTATTAGTTGGTATTTATGTATTAGACGCAAAAGTACAAGAATTGTTAAAAAAAACTAACTTTGTCACATGAAAAAGATTGTTTACCTCGCACTTGCGACTTTTATGCTCTGCATTTCATCATGCTGTTCATTCGAGTATGACTACTATACAAAGGGAGCCTCAGACATACACGAAAGCATTGACCGACTTCAGATTGACTGGCCTTCGGGCACGGTGACATTGCGCTACCACGACCTCGACTACATAAAATGCTCCGAGCAGAATGGAGAGGAGCCTATGGCTTGGTATCTCACCGGAAACTCGCTTTACATACGCTACAGCGCGAAAAGCATGCTTAGCTCCAAGCTCCCGCCAAAGGATCTCGTAGTATATCTCCCTTCCGGCACGACGCTTGACGAGCTGGATATCACAGGAGCATCCTGCGCCGTAGATGCAGATGCAGACTGTCGCGACATCGAGATAGACACCGCATCCGGCGACGTCCATTTCAGCACCGGAATCACTGCTGATGAGCTGGAGATAGACACAAAATCAGGCGATGTCACGCTCGAGCTCCCGGAAGACACATCCTTCTTCCTTGAGTACACGACGATAACAGGGAAGTTGCTCCACTCGGACTTCGAGATGGAAGGAAATCATGGAAACTATAGATTCGGTGACGGTCGTGCCTCACAAATCGAAATAGAGACCATCTCTGGAAGCCTCAGCATCTACCACTTCAGAGAGAAGTAGTCCTTCTCCCCTTTCGCATCATGATGAAATAGTACGCTATCGCAAGGATCAGGCAGGCGAGCACCCAAGATAGGCAGTCGACATAGATGACGCCCGTGTAGCCAAACCTCTGCGGGAGGATGAACGATGTGATCGCCCTGATCACCAGCTCTCCGACTCCACCCATGAGCGGCCAGAATGGCCTTCCTATGCCCTGCAGGGCATTTCTAAAGATGAATATCAAGAAAAGGAAAGGGTAAAGCGAAGCAGACACGCGAAGATACCTCCTGGAGGCATCGAAGATGTCCGCGATGCTGTCTGCGCCGTCCACAAATAGCGACGTGAGTTCATTCGGAAATAGCAGAAGCACGGCGCTCGCCACTACGCAGACGCACATAGACATGACGCAGGTGGCGCGCACCCCTTGGCGCACTCTGCCGAGCTTGCCCGCTCCGAAGTTCTGACCAGCGAAGTTCGCCATGGCGACACCGAAGGACACTGGCACCTGCGCAAACAGTCCAGTGATCCTGTTTGCCGCTGCGAAACCTGCGATGTAAGGCGCAGGGAATCCTGCCAGCGCAGCATTAAGGAAGATGGTGCCTATAGCAGTGATACTGAACTGGAAAGCCATCGGGAGTCCGATGTTCACGTGCTCCCCCACAAGTTTCCAGCTGGTGCGAAAATCCTCTCTGTGCAGTCGCAGTTCCTTGTAGTGCGAGAAGGTATAGATGAAGCACAATGCCGCCGAAATGAATTGAGCCAGCACAGTGGCAATGGCGGCGCCCTTCACTCCCCATCCTGCGCCGAACATGAACGCAATGTCAAGAACCACATTCAGCACAGACGAAAAAATCAGGAAGTATAGTGGAGTCTTGCTATCTCCTATCGCACGCAAAATACTGGAAATCAGATTATAGGCCGTCTGTGTAGAAAGTCCGGCAAAGAGGATGATCACATAGTCGCGCGCATAGTGATAGATGGAGTCTTCAGCGCCCATGACACGCAAAAGCGGGTCTGCAAGCGCGAGCGCGACGACGGTCATAAGTGCGGAAATGGCTATGCAAATCCAGATGCTCGTACCGATGGAGCGGCGCACTCCGTCCATGTCGCCAGCACCGAAATACTGCGCTATACGCACTCCCAAGCCACTTGTTATGCCAATGATAAAGCCAAGTATGAGGAATGTCATTCCTGTGGTCACACCGACCCCCGCCAGGGCCTCGTAGCCCACAGCGCGACCTACGACCACATTGTCCACAAAATTATAGACCTGCTGGAACACGTTTCCCAGAATGACGGGAAGCGAGTAGAAAAATATCACACGGGCTGGGCTGCCGATGGTAAGGTCCTGCTTCATTATCTTCTGACTATGACAAAGCCCACCTCGTAGCGGCCTCCGGAGAAGACTTCATCGCCTGCGAAAGGCCTCACATAGGCCTCTGGCACCGATGCCGCGATACGGTAGTATCCATTCTTCACAGTGACCACCCCCTTTCCTCCTGGATTGATGATCACGCTCTTGTTTTCCGTGCCACTATACATCACGGTAAGCGGCTGTCCTGTAGCATTTTCCACAATGATTGTGCTGGTAGGAGAATCGTCCTGACTGACGACGTGATTCATCTTTGGCAGAGACGAATGGTCGGCGTTGAACGCCTCGTTAACACCTATCTCGATAAGCTTGCTGCTTGCCGCGGCTATATGCGCGCCATGCGGATACATTGCGCTATACTTCTGATACGCCTCCTTCGTATCCAGCTCGCAAGCCCTCTTCCACGCGGTGTCCTCGCTACCCCACTCTCGCTCTCGCATGGACTTCTCAAGTTCCTTCACCCTCTCGTCGGTGTACTGCTTATGCTCAATGGGCAAACTGTTTGGATCGAGAGTCTTGCCTATCATCTTCGCACGCTCGGACCGGCCAGACTTCGTCGAAAGGCTGTTGCCACCCTCTCGCGACTGAGCGCTGGCGCTCGCAAACACGACCGTCAGGCACAAGAAAATGGTTAGAATCTTTCGCAAAAACATATTGAGGGCGCAATTTACAAATAGTTTCACGTTGTTCGTCACTTTTTCACCTATTTTGGTGTTTTCCTATCATAAACACTGCCACGACTTCTTTTCTAAAGAAAAGAGGGACATTTTTTCTTGCCATTTTTCGCGAAAATCAGTAGTTTTGTAGTTTGGATTACTATAAAACGATTAAAAGGTCAGTGGTAGTAAGTAGTGTATACAGTTGTCCCGAAGTGGTCGTCCTCGAGCTCATCGAGGATGTGACCATAATGTCACTTAGTGGACAGTGGGAGGACCCTGGTACCGACCCTAGATTCCCTGGAGGAGACGAATGATGAGAAGATTGCTCGCGCTCATATCCATGCTTGCAGCAGTTGTCGCATGCTCCGTGTCGTCGATTGACGATGCGAGCGCACCTGTGCGCAGCATCTTCAAGGCATACTGCGATGGAGACGGCGAGACGAAAGCATTGCTGAACCAGAGCCAGAAGATCGAGTGGAGCGAGGGCGACGGCATTGCCATCTTCGGAAACGGAAGGAAATACAGCCTCACCACCAGCGATAGCGGCACGAAAGCATCATTTACCTCGACCGAGAACATTGGCGCAGGAGCATGGACTGCACTCTTCCCTGATTCGAAGGATGCATACATGTCAAGTGGTGTGATCGCCACCACCATCCCTGCAGAGCAGGTCGCTGTGGCGGGTTCATTCGCCAGCGACGCAAATATAGCCGTCGCATACACCACAAACGACGAGTTGCATTTCAGAAATGCCTGTGCTTACATCAAGATAAGCTACAAGACCACCGATGCCAGCGCACGCATCAAGAAAATTACCTTTGAGAACCTCGACGCTACAGCTCTGCTGAGCGGAGATGCACGCATCGCCATCACTACCGACGGAGGTGATATAACAGACATCGCCACCACCATCGCCACAGGTCAGCCTTATGTCTCAGTCGTGGCACCTCAGGGAGAGTTCCTTGCACCAGACACCGACTACTACATCGTAGCAGCACCCGCTGTTACGGGTGGCTACAAGATCACATTCACCGACGAAGATGGCGTCACATTCTCGAAGACGTACACAGGAAGAAACTACAGAGGCGCCAGCCTCTGGCGAAATACCATTGCCCCTGTAGGAAGGAAAAACCTCGACGCCTACACGCACCCGCTTGAGTGCTATGCGCGTCTCGTGGCGAAGGCAGATTTCACCGAGGGTGACTACATCATTGCCAAGAAGATATCCAGCGTATATAGGATTTACGACAGCGCGAAGACATCGCCATACATCTCAAGTGGCGGATATCTCCTCGACAAGTTCTATGACCCAAGCTACTCAGACTCAAACGCAGTGGGCAAGGCAAGCATCATAAACCGCCTTAAGAACGACATCAAGAGATGGACAGTGTTCGGCGCACCTGACTTCATCAACGACTATGTTCACTATTCGCTTCGTCAGGCATACACCGACTCAGACGCGACAGGCTCCGGTGTAGCACACATGAACGACCAGTTCATACTTGGAGATGTCGACAAGTACGCCCTTTCATTGGCAGCAAACAAGAGCATTGTCCTGCCACTTAACTTCAAAAACAAGGACACCAAGCAGCCAGACGTCGCATACGTGACCCTCACGAACTGCGCCGTAGACCTTGACCCCGACAGCAATGCGTGGGTGACTGGCATCATGAGCGATGACTCCATTGACGAGCTCGTCAGGGTGATCTTCATAGGCAAGGGCCCAGACTTCAAGGAGAATGTCTCCGAGTCCGACATCCATGACCCAGCGTCATTTGCCACCACAGTCACCACCACCATGGGTTTCTGCGCCACCGAGCAAGTCACTGCCGGCGGCGACACCATGAACGACATGTTCATGATGTCCAATGAATTCCTTTGCCACGCCCCAGCGACACCGGAAAGAGTTAACATTTACAAGAAAACATCCAGGGAGTTCACGTATGCAGAATACAGCGCCCTGATTAAATAGAATAATATTAAAATCTCAATAGTTATGAAAAAGAACAGTTTAGAAATGTTTTACGAAGCGCCAGAGCTCGAGGTGCTCGAGATGGAGCTGGAAGGCGGAGCATGCCAGGTAACTGGTAGTGGACAGGATGGTGAAGGTGACGAAGGTTAGTTTATAAAAAAAGGAAAATCAATATGGAAAAGTTAAAGTTCTCATTGATTGCCGCCGTTGCCACAACCCTATTCACAATCGCATGTAGCAAATCAGCGACAGACATCAAAAGCTCTGATAGCAGCATCTTTGCGATCTTTGAGCAGCCTATCGTAGAAGACGAAGTTAACACCAAAGCGTTATCATATGACCCAAGCACTAACGCAATGAACCTTTTCTGGCAGGAAAAGGAAAAGATTGATGTCTTCTCAAACACACCTGGTGAGCAGATGATTTATACCATCACACCTGACCCAAGTGACTCCAAGAAGTGTATCTTTAAGGTCACTAGTTTCGGACTGTTGAATGGAGAATATTACTCATTTTCGCCTACCCAGGGAGCAGTAGACGACAGTTCAGAGATTCCTCTTTCCGTTCTTGGTCACGTCCAGAATGGAGCGACAAACACAGAACATCTCGCCGCTTATGATTATAACATCGCAGTAAGTGAGATTGAATCAAACGCCGGAAACTTTAGCTTTACGCGTCAGATTGGATGGCTTGCACCAGCCATGACCTTCCCTGAAGATGTAGTTCTTGATCACGTATCATTTGAGCTCCCATCTGAAGAATTCATCTCAGAAGCCACCATGGATGTGAAGACAGGAGCCATTACACCAGTGTCTCACACAAACACTCTCGTAGTCAAATTCAAGGAGCCATTAAATGTGACTGCCGGTCAGGAAGTTTATGTTTTCCAAACTATCTTCCCATTCACATTTACCGCCCAGATGAATGTGATAGCTCATTGTACAAATGGAGATAGTTTCGAAATCGCAACCAAAGTAGATCCTGCGACACGTCCTGCAAACAGATTGCTGCGTATCAGGAGAGATATGGTTAAGATCGCTGGCCCTACTCCAGAGCCAGAAGGAGCTGAGTTCAAGAAGGTTAGCGACGTCACTGATATTACCGCTGGAGACTACCTCCTCGTCTATAAGAATGGTACCGACTACAACCTCTTCAGCTTCGACAAGATCATGGCAAACGCAGAGGAGGCATCTAAGTATGTTCTCGGATGTACAGGTATCGAGCACCTTGCACAGCACCACACCGCTATCTATCAGAAGACCATTGGTGGAAACTACGAGACCATTGCTGCTGACGAGTTCAACAACGACGAGACACTCATCGTTCCTGCAGATATGAATGGTGTAGTTATCTCCGCTACAGGTGACTGCTTCGAGGGCGCTACCACACTCACCACCACCGATGGCAAGTACACCCTTGGCCTCAAGAAGATCGAAGTAGCCCTTGCAGCAGACGGCTCTGCACTCATCTCTACCGCATTCAACCCTGCAGATGTAGCCAACATCCTCAATACCCTTCGTGGTCACGAGATCGGCATCACCTTCGAGGAGTTGATCAAATACGGCGCGAAGGAGGCTGGTCTCACTTCACTCCAGCTTGAGAAGGTCCTCAAGTCATTTGACAAGATGTGCGAGATTGCTAAGTTCGAGTTCACAGAGCACAATGTTCTTGATCTCATGGACATTGACCGCAGCACCAAGATCATGGATGTATTCGTCAACCATTACGACGACTTCATCGAGCTTGCTGAGCTCTACGATGACCACAGATATGGTTTCGCTAAGCCTGTAGGCTTCTTCGCCGCAGACAACGGATTCACATTCAATGTTCCAGTGCCAGGAAGCGAGTGGTTTGAGCGCGCACAGGCTTCATTTGAAGCCGCAATGGCAGCTGCTGCCGGCAAGTCTGATGCAGAGGGTTGGGCTGCAGCCAAGGAGGCATTTGTAGCATACTGGGCACAGTTTGACTCCGAGCTTCATATCTCAAGCTACCCTAACGTATTCTCAAACCTTGCAAGCAGAAGTGTCAATGCTATCGACTACTCTTCATTCAAGGTTCTCGCTAGCATGAACTGGACTAAGTTTGGTGGCATCTACACCCAGACCGTGAACATGCTCAACGACCCACTTGAGGATGTTTGCCTCTACAAGAGAGTAAACTAATTTCAGTTTACAGCAATCGAGTAGGAGGAAAACGAAAGTTTTCTTCCTACTTTCGTTTTCCGACCTCT
>JAKSJM010000035.1 GCA_024398075.1 Bacteroidales bacterium
GTCGGGGTCGCGTCCTGCGCGGGAGAGAAATGGACGCCTTCTGTGCCACGACCCGGATGAAACGTCGAATCTGTCGGGGGCGCGTCCTGCTGGGGAAGGAAATGGACGCCTTCTGTGCCACGACCCGGATGAAACGGCGTATCAGTCGGGGTCGCGTCCTGCAGGGGAGAGAAATGGACGTGTTCTATGCCACGACCCGGAAGAAACGTCGAATCTGTCGGGGTCGCGTCCTGCAGGGGAGGGAAATGGACGTGTTCTGTGCCACGACCCGGATGAAACGGCAGATCTGTCGGGGTCGCGTCCGGCATGGACGGGAAATAGCCGCCTTCTGTGCCACGACCCGGATGAAACGGCAGATCTGTCGGGGTCGCGTCCGGCATGGACGGGAAATAGCCGCCTTCTGTGCCACGACCCGGATGAAACGGCGTATCTGTCGGGGTCGCGTCTGGCGTGGAAGAGAAATGGACGACTTCTATGCCACGACCCGGATGAAACGGCGTATCTGTCGGGGTCGCGTCCTGCGCGGGAGAGAAATGGACGCCTTCTGCGCCACGACCCGGATGAAACGGTGCATCCGTCGGGGTCGCGTCCTGCAGGGGAGGGAAATGGACGGCTTCTATGCCACGACCCGGATGAAACTGCATATCTGTCGGGGTCGCGGCAGGCGAGAGAGGGAAAGGGCGTCGGGGGCGCGGCCGGATGGAAATACGGAACATAATTCTGCAGTTCTGCCTCGTTATGGGACATGAGTGGTTTTTTTGCCCAGTTTTTGTTATATTTGTTGGACTTAACTAAGAATCAAATGGCGAATATTACAGGACATATCTCTCAGGTCATCGGACCAGTGGTGGACGTGCATTTCGAGCTTTCTGAGAAGGAAGAGGCAGCATTGCCATCCATCCACGACGCGCTCAAGGTGAGCCGCGCTGATGGACACGACCTCATCATCGAGGTGCAGCAGCATATCGGTGAGGATACCGTGCGTTGTGTGGCGATGGACTCCACTGACGGCCTGCGCAGAGGTATGGAAGCGGTAAATCTGGGTGCTCCTATCTCCATGCCGGTCGGATCGCAGATCCGTGGTCGCGTGATGAATGTCACAGGCGATACCATTGACGGTCTCGGCTCGCTCGACAGGAAGGAGACGCTCCCTATTCATAGAGAGGCTCCTAAGTTCGAGAACCTCACCACCTCGCAGGAGGTGCTCTTCACAGGTATCAAGGTCATTGACCTTCTCGAGCCATACCTGAAGGGTGGAAAGATCGGTCTATTCGGAGGTGCCGGTGTGGGTAAGACTGTGCTCATCAAGGAGCTCATTAACAATATTGCCAAAAAGCATAATGGATTCTCGGTTTTCGCCGGTGTGGGAGAGCGTACCCGTGAGGGAAATGACCTTCTTCGTGAGATGATCGAGTCAAATGTGATCAGGTACGGCGACGAGTTCGTGAAGAGCATGGAGGATGGCCATTGGGATCTCTCGAAGGTCGATATGGAGGAGATGAAGAAAAGCCAGGTAGCCATGGTCTTCGGACAGATGAACGAACCACCGGGAGCGCGTAGCTCGGTGGCCCTTTCTGGACTTACACTCGCGGAGTCTTTCCGTGATCTTAATACAGGCGATGGTCCTAAGGACATCCTTTTCTTCATCGATAACATCTTCCGTTTCACCCAGGCAGGTTCTGAGGTGTCCGCCCTTCTCGGACGTATGCCTTCAGCTGTAGGTTATCAGCCTACGCTTGCTACTGAGATGGGACAGATGCAGGAGCGAATCACTTCCACAAAGGATGGATCCATCACTTCCGTTCAGGCCGTATATGTGCCAGCGGATGACCTCACGGACCCTGCCCCTGCGACCACGTTCGCCCATTTGGATGCTACCACAGTGCTTAGCCGTAAGATTGCCACTCTCGGTATCTATCCAGCTGTGGATCCTCTCGAGTCTTCATCTCGTATCCTTGACCCGAACATCGTGGGCAAGGAGCATTACGAGACCGCGCAGAGAGTAAAGCAGATCCTTCAGAAGAACGCCGAGCTTCAGGATATCATAGCCATCCTCGGTATGGATGAGCTCTCGGATGCCGACAAACAGACGGTGAACAGAGCGCGCCGCGTGCAGCGCTTCCTCAGCCAGCCATTCTTCGTGGCTGAGCAGTTCACTGGCGTGAAGGGCGTGATGGTGGACATCGAGGACACCATCAAGGGCTTCAACATGATCATTGACGGAGAGTGCGACGACCTTCCTGAGCAGGCTTTCCTTAACGTCGGTACCATTGAGGAGGCTATCGAGAAGGGTAAGAAACTGCTTGAGCAGGCGAAAGCGTAAAGGCAATGGCATAGCGCCAAATGCGAGCAGGCGAAGGCAGAATAAAAAAAAGAGTAAAAAGGGCATGAAACTTCTAGTGATATCTCCGGAGAAGGAGCTTCTGAATCAGGAAGTGACGGCAGTCGAGCTGCCTGGCACCATGGGACGCTTCATGGTGCTCACTGGACATGCCCCCATCATCTCCTCCCTCACGGAAGGAGTGATAAAGTATGATTTGCCTCAGGGCGAGCAGCGAATGGAACTCCCAGTCATTGGTGGATTCGTGAAGGTCCTGAATGATGAGATAGTGGTATGCGTAGGATAAAGGTGGTCATACTGCTTATCATGATGCTGCTCCCTGTATCTCTCAGGGCGCAGGATATCGATATGAACGAGTATCTGTTCGGTCATATAGGAGACTCCTATGGCTGGCACATCACTACGATCAATGGTCACCATGTCACAGTACACCTCCCAGTCATTGTCCATTCAAAGACAAGCGGCTGGCATGTGTTCTCCTCGAAGCACATCGAGGAAGGCGAGGAGTACGAAGGCTTCCGTATCGCGACTGCAGAAGAGCCCCACGAGGGCAAGCTGGTGGAGGAAACTCCTCAGGGTCTTGTGAAACCATTGGACATCTCCATTACGAAAAATGTCCTCGGCCTCGCTATAAACAGTTTTGTGCTGGTGCTGCTGGTGCTTCTGGGCGCCCGCTGGTACCGCAAGCACGATGCGCGCGAGGAGGCGCCAAAGGGCTTCGCGGGCATTGTCGAGATGATGGTTATGATGGTGGAGGAAGACATCATCAAGGAGTGTGTGGGCAAGGACTACAAGAGGTATTCGCCTTACCTTCTCACGGCGTTCTTCTTCATCTTCATAAATAACCTCATGGGTATCGTGCCATTCTTCCCAGGTGGCGCGAACATCACCGGAAACATTGCCATCACCCTTTTCCTTGCGGTGTGCACGTTCCTCGCGGTGAACCTCTTCGGAAACAAACATTACTATAAGGATATTTTCTGGCCAGATGTGCCAATGTTCCTGAAGGCCTTCCCACTGATGCCTCTCATCGAGATCATCGGTGTGTTCACGAAGCCATTCTCACTGATGGTGCGACTCTTCGCGAACATCCTTGCAGGACATATCATGCTGCTGGGTGTCGTGGCTGTGGTGTTCCTCACCGCGAAACTCGGCTTCGCCATGAACGCTGGCCTCAGTGTGATATCGGTGTTCTTCGGCGTGTTCATGGACGTGCTCGAGCTCCTGGTGGCTTTCCTTCAGGCGTATGTATTCACAATGCTCTCGAGTGTGTTTATCGGACTTAGCCGCCAGGAACCAGAAGAAGAATAAATATAAATAATTAAAATACAGAAGATTATGTTACTTTCAATGATTCTCCAGGCAGCTGCAGGCGCAGCTCTCGGTAAGGTAGGTATCGCTATCGGTGCAGGTATAGCAGCCATCGCAGCAGCCATTGGTATCGGCAAGATCGGTAAGGCAGCCCTCGAGGCAGGCGCACGTCAGCCAGAGCAGGCTGGTCACTATCGTATGACAGCCATCATCATTGGCGCACTCGTGGAGGGTGCTTGTCTGTTCGCTATCCTTGTTTGTCTGCTCGGTCTCTTCATCGACTAGCATATGTCACTCATTACCCCGGATTTCGGTCTCCTTTTCTGGATGACCCTGATCTTCGCCGTGGTGTTCTTCATCCTGGCGAAGTTCGGCTTCCCTATGATCACGGGGATGGTGAACGAACGTAGCGAGAGAATCCAGGAGAGCATCCAGAAGGCTCGCGAGGCAGAGCTTAGGCTTCAGAACCTCGCAGAGGAGCAGAAGGCTATGCTCGACGAGGCCCGCGCAGAGCAGGCGCGCATCCTCAAGGAGACGGCTCAGGCCAGGGACGCCATGATCGCAGATGCCCGCGCGAAGGCGCAGGATGAGGCATCGAAGATCCTGTCGGACGCACAGGTGAAGATAGCCGCCGAGAGGGAGAGCGCACTTCGTGACATCCGCAAGGAGGTTGCAGTCCTTTCGGTCAATGTGGCCGAGAAGGTGCTCAGAAAGGACCTTTCGTCCAATGAATCACAGATGGAGCTCATCTCGAAGATGGTGGATGAGGCTTCGTCAGAGAGAACGAACTGAAGACGATGAATACAGGTACCATTTCTTCCAGATATGCTTTGGCGCTTCTGCGTCTGGTCGAAGAGACCGGGCGTGGTGAGCAGGTATGGGCACAGGTGCGCACCATACTGGCAGATCCGGATGGGATGCCGAAGACCTTGGAGCCGGACCTAGAGCGCTTCGTCGCGCTCGTGGTGAAGAATGGCAGGAGGGAATACCTTAAGTTCATGCTTCAGTCGTTCGTGTCCCAGTATAATGCCGCGCATGGCATCAAGCTGGCACATCTCACTACGGCGGTACCGTCTCCAGAGCTGGAAAGCCAGCTCAAGGGCCTGTTCAAGGATTACAGGCTCATTTTTGACACGAAGGTGAATCCTGATCTCATAGGCGGATTTGTCCTCGTAGTCGATGACCTCATGATGGACGCAAGCGTCAAGCATCAGCTAGATGTGATACGCAAGCAGTTCGTTGAAAAAAACAGAAGAATCGTATAGTTTATGGCGCAGAATATCAGACCAAGTGAAATCTCAGAGATCCTTCTCGGTCAGTTGAAGGATGTGGATACCTCCGTTCATTTCGAGGAGGTCGGCACAGTCCTTCAGGTAAGTGATGGCGTGGCACGTATCTTCGGTCTCAAGAATGCAGAGGCGGGAGAGCTCCTCGAGTTCGAGAGCGGCATCATGGCCGTAGCAATGAACCTCGAGGAGGACAACGTAGGTGCGGTCCTCATGGGACCTACCGACCATGTGAAGGAGGGTATGACAGTAAAGAGGACCAAGCGCATTGCCTCCATCAGGGTGGGCGAGTCCATGCTCGGACGCGTGGTGGATCCTCTCGGAAATCCTCTTGACGGCCTCGGAAACATTGAGGGAGAGCTAGTGGAGATGCCACTTGAGCGCAAGGCTCCCGGAGTCATCTATCGCCAGCCTGTGACTGAACCTCTCCAGACGGGTCTCAAGTCAGTCGATGCCATGATTCCTATTGGCCGTGGACAGCGTGAGCTCATCATTGGCGACCGCCAGACTGGAAAGACAGCCATTGCCATTGACGCCATCATCAACCAGCGTGAGAATTTCCTCGCTGGAAAGCCAGTTTATTGTATATATGTGGCTGTCGGCCAGAAGGGCTCGACCGTCGCAAACATAGTGGAGACTCTGCGCTCCAAGGGTGCTATGGACTACACCATTGTCGTAGCCGCTACAGCAGCTGACCCAGCCGCTCTTCAGTACTTCGCCCCATTCGCAGGCGCTGCCATCGGCGAGTACTTCCGCGACACCGGTCGCGCCGCTCTCGTAGTCTATGATGACCTTTCGAAGCAGGCGGTCGCTTATCGTGAGGTTTCCCTCATCCTCAAGCGCCCTTCAGGTCGTGAGGCTTACCCAGGCGACGTGTTCTACCTCCACTCCCGACTCCTCGAGAGAGCAGCGAAAATCATTGACCAGCAGGAGGTCGCAGAGCAGATGAATGACCTCCCAGAGTCGCTGAAGGGCAAGGTGAAGGCAGGAGGTTCGCTTACAGCGCTCCCTATCATCGAGACTCAGGCAGGCGACGTGTCTGCATACATTCCGACAAATGTTATCTCCATCACCGATGGACAGATATACCTCGAGGCGGCCCTCTTCAACCAAGGTTTCCGCCCAGCCATCAATGTGGGTATCTCCGTATCCCGTGTGGGTGGTAGCGCGCAGGTGAAGAGCATGAAGAAGGTGGCCGGTACCCTTAAGATCGACCAGGCTCAGTACAATGAGCTCGAGTCCTTCTCGAAGTTCTCCAGCGACGTCGACAAGATCACCGCGATGGCGCTCGACAAGGGTAGAAAGAACAACCAGCTGCTCATCCAGCCACAGTATTCGCCTATGTCAGTGGGCGAGCAGGTGGCCATCCTCTATTGCGGTACGCATTCGCTCATGAAGGATATCAGCATTGAGCAGGTTCCAGAGTTCCAGACATCGTTCCTCGACCGTATGCGTGCATCGCACCGTGATGTGCTCGATGCTCTTGCTGCAGGCAAGCTCGACGCTGATCTCTGCGCTGTGATCGAGAAAGAAGCTGCTTCAGTGGCTGAAGGTATCAGATAATAATTGCCAATGTCATCGCTCAAGGAAATAAAGAATCGCATCGCGTCCGTCAAGAGCACGCTGAAGATCACTTCTGCCATGAAGATGGTCGCTTCGGCGAAGCTCCATAAGGCGCAGCAGGCTGTCGAGAACATGCGCCCGTACGAGGCGCAGCTTTCCGACATGCTTCGCTCCCTGCAGGGACGTGCTGGCGCTGCAGGCTCCCTCCAGCGTCCGGACGTGAAGTCGGGACGCGTGGCTGTCGTCGCCTTCAGCTCAAATTCATCCCTCTGTGGCGGTTTCAACTCAAATGTCATAAAGCTTGCGAAGGCCAAGGTGGAGGAACTCTCTGCTTCATGCCAGGTGGAGGTCCATTCTGTGGGCCGAAAGATGGCTGAGGCGATGAAGCGACTGGGCTATGTGTCGCCAGAGGATTACACCGCACTGGCGGCTCATGGTGGATATGAAGGGGCTGCTGCTCTTGCCCAGAAGATGATCGACGCTTTCGTACAGGGTTCATACGACGAAGTATACCTTATATATAACCACTTCGTTTCTACTGGAGTTCAGAAACCTGTATGTGAGCGTTATCTTCCTGTCGCTGAATCTTCTGTGGCTACTGGTTCAGAGGATGAAGAGTACATACTTGAGCCTTCCGCATCTGAGCTTCTCGAGGAACTTATCCCTAAGGTCTTGAGACTGGGCGTTTACACTGTCCTGCTAGACTCTATGGCCTCAGAGCACGCTGCGCGTACCGTGGCGATGCAGACTGCCACGGACAATGGTGAGAATATCTTGAATGAACTCACTCTGGAGTATAACAAGGGACGTCAGCAGAAGATTACAAGCGAGATTCTTGATATCGTGGGCGGTTCGCTGTTATAGTGTGGATATGACCAATAAAAAAGGGCTCGTCATCACGACGTGCCCTTTTTTATTGTTTAATTAAAATTCAATACTTATGAAAAATTCTAATTAGTTTCTTATTCAAGTTCCGTGCCAGTTGTTCTTTTTAGACTAAGATTCTAAAGAAAAAGCCATAAAATACTTTTTTCCCCCAGATGTGTAATTATTTTAAATTTTTATTTGTCTAAATTTTGAGTGAGTTAGTTGTAATATGTAGTCGATTTTGTAAAAAATGCTTATAAATTGAAAGCAGTTTTCGTTAACAAATTCCATAAAACGATTAATAATCGCAATATCAGGCGTTTGCAATTAAGATTTCAATAATTTAACTTTGTGCTTTGCATCTAATAGTATATGATGCTTTTGGTGACGATAATTGTTACTAATTCAATATTTATGTATAACTAATTTCAATGCTTATGAAAAAAATTAAACTTTTTTTCACAGTGCTGGCAGCGATGATCAGTGTTCTGGCTTATGGTCAGAATGTAACTGTATCAGGAACTGTTTCTGATGAAGCAAACGGGCAGCCTGTTCCTTTCGCAGCTATTCAGCTCAAGGGTACAGCTACCGGAACCAGCACTGACGCAGATGGTAATTACACCATCACAGTGCCATCATCAGGTACTCTCGTATTCTCTTCAGTAGGCTACGTGGCTAAGGAGATTTCCGTAAATGGAAAGACTGTCCTTAACGTCGCACTCCAGCCTGACAATGAGTTCCTTGATGAGACTATCGTTGTCGCTTTCGGTAAGTCGACAAAGAGCTCTTTCACTGGTTCTGCAGCTGTCGTTAACAGCGAGACCCTTTCTAGGACTCAGGCTACCAGTGTTACCAGCGCCCTCGCAGGTGCAGTTGCCGGTGTGCAGCTTACCTCTTCAAACGGTGCTCCTGGTGCCAGCTCAACCATCCGTATTCGTGGATTCAGCTCAATCAACGCTGGAAAGGACCCTCTCATCATCGTGGATGGTGCTCCTTATAGCGGAGATATCGCAAACCTTAACCAGGCTGATATCGAGTCTATGACAGTCCTCAAGGATGCTGCTTCTTCTGCACTTTATGGTGCTCGTGGTGCAAACGGTGTCATCATCATTACCACCAAGAGAGCTAAGGCAGGTGACGCTGTAGTTACCTTCGAGGCTAAGTATGGTATAAACAACCGCGCTCTCCAGCAGTACAACATCATCTCTGATCCTGCTATGTATTATGAGACCCATTATGCAGCAGTCAAGAACTACCACGTAGCAAGCGGTATGTCAGAGCTTCAGGCTTATCAGACCGCAAATGCAAACCTCGGTAAGACTCAGGGTGATGGCGGTTTGGGTTACATCGTATATACCATCCCACAGGGCCAGACCCTTATCGGTAAGAATGGCAAGCTCAACCCTAACGCTACTCTCGGTCGCGTAGTTTCAGCTGGTGGTCAGGATTATCTCCTTACTCCAGATGATTGGGCAGCTGAAGGATATCGTACTGGTGTTCGTAAGGAGTACAACTTCTCTGCTGCAGGTAGCACAGACAAGTCAAACTTCTTCGCATCTCTCGCTTACCTCTCAAATCAGGGTATCACCGACGCATCTGACCTCACCCGTTACACCGCTCGTCTCCGCGCAGACTACCAGGCTAAGAAGTGGCTCAAGATCGGTGCTAACATGTCTTACTCTTACTTCGATGGTAACACCCTTGGTAACAACGGTTCATCTACATCAACAGGTAACGTTTGGGCATTCACCTCTCAGACCGCTCCTATCTACCCTATCTGGGTACGTGACGGAAATGGCAATGTTATCGTTGATAACAACGGCATCAAGGTAATGGATTATGGTAATGGTGTAGCTGCTCGTGGTGGTGTACCAGGATCTTCACGTCCATTTGTATCAGATGCAAACCCTATTCAGGATAGCCGTCTTAACACCAGAAACTACAACGGTAACTCATTCACCGCAAGTGGCTTTGCTGATGTTACTCTTCTCCCTGGCCTCGTATTCACCACAAACGCTACCGTTTTCGTTGATGAGACCAGAACTACTCTCGTATACAACCCTTACTACGGCCAGTTCCGTTCAACCAAGGGTCTCGTTGAGAAGGATCACTCACGTGCTCAGACTCTCAACCTCCAGCAGCTCTTGAACTACAACGTAACCTTCGGCGCAGCTCACAACCTTGGCATCATGATCGGTCACGAGTGGTATGATTCTCAGAGCTTCGGACTCGGTGCATCCAAGTCAAACATGTTCAGCCAGAAGAACAAGGAGCTCTCAGGTGCTGTCGTTGATGGCCAGAGTGCTTACTCTTCACGCAGCGAGTACAACAACGAGGGTTACTTCTCTCGTATCCAGTATGACTACGATGGCAGATACTTCGTTTCTGCTTCATTCCGTCGTGATGCATCTTCACGCTTCCATCCAGACTACCGTTGGGGTAACTTCTGGAGCTTGGGTGGCGCTTGGCTCATCCAGAAGGAGTCTTGGTTCAATGCTCCTTGGGTAGATGAACTCAAGTTCAAGGCATCTATCGGTTCACAGGGTAACGATAACATCGGTTCTTACAGATACACCGATACATTCGATATCACTAACTCAGCAGGTGAGATCGGTACCTCATTCTCAAGCAAGGGTACCCGTGACATCACTTGGGAGACAAATACAAACTTCAACGCTGGTATTGAGTTCAGCGTCTTCAAGCGCCTCTCAGGTAGCTTCGAGTACTTCAACAGAAAGACCACCGATATGCTCTTCTCATTCGCAGTGGCTCCTTCACTCGGTTACTCTAGCTACTATGACAACGTAGGTGACCTCTACAACCGTGGTTTCGAGATTGATCTCCACTACAATGTAGTCAACACAAAGAACTTCGGCCTCGATGTAAATGCCAACCTCACTTACCTCAAGAACAGAATCACCAAGCTCCACGAGGACAAGAAGACCTCTGCTCAGTGGGATGTGGATGGTAACAGAATCGAGGGTTACACAAGCGGTAGCTTCTTCATCGCTGAGGACCTCTCTCTCTACACATGGAGCCTCAAGGAGTTTGCAGGTGTAGATCCTGAGACTGGTAAGTCACTCTGGTACAAGAATGTCTATGTCCAGAATGACAAGGGTGAGGATGCTCTCGATGAAAAGAATCTTAAGACTCTTGACAAGCGTGAGACCACAGACGACTACTCAAAGGCTGATTACTACGTAACCAAACAGACTACTATTGCTCCTGTTTATGGTGGTTTCGGTACAAGCATCCGTTTCTACGGTTTCGACTTCTCTGCGAACTTCTCATACCAGATCGGTGGTCAGCAGTTTGATGGAACTTATCAGCAGTTCATGTCAAACCCTACTACAAACTCTGCAGGTTACAACTTCCATGTAGATGTACTCAAGGCATGGACTCCAGAGAGCAAAGAGTCAGATGTTCCACGCTGGAACTTCAACGATATCTACGCTGCTGGTAGCTCTACCAGATTCCTTACCAAGGCTCACTACCTTAACATCGAGAACATCAACTTCGGTTATACCCTTCCTTCAAGACTTACCCAGAAGGTTGACATTGCAGCTCTCAGACTCTTCGTCACTGCAAACAATGTATGGTATTTCGCTGCTCGCCAGGGTTTTGACCCACGTCAGTCTTACTCAGGCTCAACCAACGCTACCAACTATTCTCCTATGAGAACCATCTCTGGTGGTGTTACCATCAAGTTCTAATAAATGATTACTATTATGAAAAATACTCTTAAGTTTATCGCAATCCTTGCAACTGCCTCACTGGCACTTTCAAGTTGTATCAAGGAGACCTTCCCAGAGGGAGGTACTGCTACTTCAGAGCAGGTCGGAGAGTCATCAAGTGCTCTTAAGGCATCACTGAATGGTATCCCAGCTCAGATGGTTCAGGGCTATCTCGTTTATGGTGGTCAGACACATGAGACCGATATGGCTTTCCCTGGAACCATGATCGCTATGACCGAGATGCTCGGTGATATGTATCCACTTGGATCAAACTCTGGTTATGACTGGTACCGTGCTTACAATATCTGTACTGGTATGGGTGACAACAGCTACCCTTCATACCTTACATGGTTCACATTCTATCAGTTCATCAAGGCAAACAATGATGTAATCGCATCAGTGGATATCGAAGATCCTGAGGTCTCTGCTGATCTCAAGGGTATGGCTGGTGTAGCTTACGCATGCCGTGCATTCAACTACTACATGCTTACCGTCCTTTTCGAGCCTGTAGAGAATGTTTACACAGATATCTCAAAGGTTAAGGGCCTCACCGTTCCTTTCGTAACAGAGGAGACCGATGGTGAGATCTCAAAGAACAACCCTCGTCAGAAGCATGAGGATATGATCGCATTCATCATCTCTGACCTTGAGAAGGCTGAGGCTTGCCTCAAGGAGTACACTCCTGATTCAGGTCTTTTCCCTTCACTTCCAGTTGTTTACGGTATTCGCGCAAAGGTACACATGTGGGATGAGGACTATGCAAATGCTGCAAAGTACGCTCGCATGGCTATCACCGCACATGGTGGCGCCCCTGTATCAAAGGCTCAGTGGCTCGATCCTACCACCGCTTTCAACACTGCAAACCAGGCTTGGATGTGGTATGGTCACTATTCAGCTGAAAACATGGGTAACCTCTGTAACTTCACTGGTTGGATAAATGGTGAGAATGACTGGGGCTATGCTTCACTTACAAACCCTTCAATCGACCGTTCACTCTACAACAAGTATGGTGAGAACGACTTCCGTCGTCTTTCATTCTACGATTCAACTGTAGATTACGATTATCATTGCGCTCGTGGCAACGATTTCCTTGAGGGCCATGACATGCTCGCTCTTAAGTTCCGTTGTAAGGAGGCTAACTGGGAGGATTACGCTGTAGGTGCAGCTGTAGACGTTCCTTTCATGCGCGTTGAGGAAATGTACCTCATCGAGGCTGAGGCTATCGGTATGACCAAGGGTCTTGAGGCTGGTATCCAGGCACTCAACTCATTCGTTACCGCTTACCGTGATCCTGATTATAGCTGCAAGGCTAAGGAGCTTAGAGACTTCCAGCTCGCAGTTCTCGATCAGACCAGACTTGAGTTCTGGGGCGAAGGTTGGGGATTCCCTAACGCTAAGCGTCTTAAGCCAAACGTAATTCAGAACTACGATGGCACCAATGCTCCTGATGCTTCATTCCGCATCAACTGCAAGGGTATCAAGCCAAACTGGAACATGGTAATCCCTAAGTTCGAGTATCAGTCAAACAAGGCTATCGATGGCTGGAACAATCCAGATCCTTCAGGAGTTATCTCTACTACTCCTACTCCTATCGGTACCTTCGCTGCTGGTCAGTACGAGTAATCGTTGGACACATAAACATCAGAAGAAATGAAATCAATCAAATATATCGCACTTTCAGCATTGCTGGCGCTGGGCTTTGTCTCATGTAGTGAGAAGCCTGTAGAGTATAAGCCAGCTGAAGCTGTCGGTAACTCAGAGGTTTATTTCCCTACAGGTCAGGCCAAATACTTTAACCTTAAGGAGGTGAACGCAATCGAAGTAACCATCAGCCGTGCCGACAAGGAGGGTGCTATCAGCGTACCTGTTACAATGACAGCATCAAATCCTGCATTCACCGCACCTTCTAGCGTGTCATTCGCTGCCGGTCAGGCAAGCACTACTCTTACAGTATCTGTGGATATGTCACAGGTCAAGGAGGCTGTCGAGGAGACAGTTACCCTAAAGATCAGTGACCAGGTTACTCCTTATGGAGACGATACTTTCACTTTCACTGCTTCACTTCCTGTTTCATGGAATCTCCTTGGAAAGGGTACTTTCACCATGGATTGGTGGGGTGAGGAGCGTGTTGTAAACCTCTACTATCAGGATCTCGATGAATTCCCTGGAATGCGCTACTGCTACGTTGATAAGGGTTGGGGTCCAGACGCAGGCGACAATAACTACTATTTCTATTGGGACACAAAGACCAATGCTTGTTATGTTCCAATGCAGTATTCTGGCTACACCACATCTGCTGGTAAGGAGTGCTGGTACAGTGATGCCGCTTCGTTCTACAATGCTTACAACGCTTGGGGTATGGAATGCCCTAGCACAGAGTATTTCGAGTGGGCAAACAATTGGGACATAGCCAAGGGCTTCAATGCACCTCATTATGACGGAAACGGTGGTTTCTACCTTGGTGACTGGTTCTACATCGTAGATGGTGGTGTTCCTACTGGTAGTGGTTGGCAGTTTGGAGGAAACCAGGATGTATTTGTCCTTGATGGTTTCGTACGTACTGTAGATTACAATGATGAGAACCACTTTGGCGCCGCTAAGGCTCTTTGGGATGGTACCGTTTCATCTATGGTATTCTCAAATGATGGTGTTGAGCCTCTTGACTTTGAGAGCACCCTTTATTACGATGCAGAGTATGAGCTTGATGAGGAGACTACTGAGATGGAGATCACTTACTATCTTAAGGACTACTTCGCTGAGGGTTATAACCTCGCATTCACTTCACAGGCTCCTGAACTCCTCGAGGAAGGTACCGCTATCACTGACGTAGAAAACGCACAGTTCACAGGTATCCATATCTTCGGTTATCCAGTTTATGCAAATGTGAAGAAGGGTTCTGTATCTTGCCCTGCTGACTCAGACTTCCCTGTATTCAGCATTGTTCTCAGTGTCTACACTCAGGACGAAGAGGGTAACAAGGTTCACGATTTCGGTACTCTCACAGATGTATTCACTGCTGAGGCAGAGGCTAAGACAGGTTATACCATCACCGATATCTATGGCGGTTACTTCGAGGATTACCTCGGCGTATGGGATTGCTTCAGCTTCGATCTAAGCGATGGTAAGCTTTACGAGTACAACATCCTCATCGAGGACGCAAAGGCTACCACCGCAGAGGGCAACCCACTTGTGACTATCAAGAACCTTTCAGGCCTTGCTAACTACTTCAATGATACAGTTTATGCACAGTACTATGATTATTGCATCGAGGTAGCTCCTCAGGATATCAATGGTCAGTATCAGGGTCAGGATCTTAGCCTCAAGACTGTAGACGTTGCAGCAGGCAAGGTTTATTCAGTAGAGCAGGCATACGTTCTTGGTGGTATCTGTAAGGATGGTGCTCTTGCATTCGTAACTCCTTACTCAAATATCAACCTTAACGGTTTCGGTTGGTATGCAGGAACAAGCGCACTTGCTTATGTTTACGATGTATATGCATTTGGCCCAGCAACAAGCTCTATGGCAAAGCAGCCTCTCTCAAAGAAGTACAATGCTAACCAGCTTTACATTGATGGTCTCAAGGCTGAGTCTTCATTAAATGCAGGTTCTATGACTCTCAGAAGACCTGGCACAAAGGCTGTTCAGGCTTCTACCAAGAGAACTCTCCACCTTACACCAGTAGTAAGAACAAAGAATTTCGAGGTTATCTCTCTCTAATTCTTCACTTAATAGTTGAAAAAGGGGGCGACTTTAAGGTCGCTCCCTTTTTCTTTTGCGTAATATGAGTTATCTTTACAAGATGCAAATTTTTAACAAATATGAATAAACGATCATTTTTGGCTGCAGCACTTGCTTGCTCGCTCTTCGGAGCATGTCAGCGAGTAGATGTAGTAGAGCAGCCTGTAGAAATTGACAAGACTTCTGAGGATGTCGCAGACAGCCCAGCTACCATTTCAGGTACTGTAAATGTACAGTTTACCTCAGAGATGGCAGATCTTATCGCTGAGGTCCTTTCCGGAGACTCAGTACAGGGAGAGTCACTTACAAAAGCTATGGAAAACCCTAAGGCCGAAGCCCTTCGTGCAAGCATGGCAGAACTGGGTATCAAATCCATGTCCAGAATCTTCCCTGATGCTGGCGAGTGGGAGCCTAGACACCGTGCGGCCGGCCTTCATACTTGGTATCGCGTGACATATGATGACGCACTTCCACATACCAAGGCAGCAGCTTCGCTTCAGGAAATCCCTGGAGTGACAGAGGTAGAAATACCTCGCAAGGTTCAGAAGATGGCTACTGCCATTCCGTTCAACGATCCATATCGTGGCGAGCAGTGGGGTTTGTATAATGATGGCTCCAAGTCAAAGTTCAAGAAGGGCATGGATATCAACGTAGTACCAGTATGGAATAACATAACTGCCGGTAGCTCTGAAGTCATCGTAGCTGTCGTGGATGGTGGTATCGACATGAGTCATCCAGACCTCAAGGGTGTAGTGATCCCTGCTGGTCCTGATGGTAGTAAGTCCTTTGTCTATAACTACGAAGGCTACGAAATCTCTGCAGACGGACATGGTACCCACGTGGGCGGCATCATTGGCGCGATTAATAACAATGGTGTCGGCGTCAGCTCTGTGGCTGGTGGTAACAATGGCAAGGGTGGTGTAAGGCTCCTTTCGTGCCAGATGTTCAAGGATAAACCAGGCTCAAACGAAACCTACAACGGAAATTCTGCTCAGGCTATCGTTTGGGGAGCAGATCATGGCGCTGTCATCAGTCAGAATAGCTGGGGATATGTTTATGAAACTGAGGCTCAGGCAAAGAACAGCAACATTTCTTCATCTGATAGGACTGCAGTCAACTACTTCATAAAGAACGCAGGAACAGATGCAAACGGAAACCAGGTAGGCCCTATGAAGGGTGGTGTGGTCATCTTCGCTGCTGGAAATGAAGCTTTCTGCATGGGTTGGCCTGCTGCTTATGAGCCTATCATTGCGGTCGGTGCCATTGGCCCTGACGGAAAGAGGACTACATACTCAAACTACGGACCTTGGGTGGATATCTGCGCACCTGGTGGAGAGGCTGACCGTTTCAATAACAATGCTTCTGCATACATCCTTAGTCTTTATCCAAACAATGGTATGGTCTATATGTGTGGAACTTCCCAGGCATGCCCTCACGTAAGTGGCGTGGCTGCCCTTCTGGTTTCACACTACGGTGGTCCAGGTTTCACAAACGAGATGCTTAAGGAAAAACTCTTCCTTGGCGCGAACTATGCTGCTCCTTCGAACGGAGAGCAGATAGGTCCAATGCTTGACGCTATGGGCTCTTTTGGAGTAGACTATCCTATTCCTCCTACTATGACTCCTGCACATACTGATGCATTCACTCTCAAGTCACATGAGAGCAAGACCATCAAGTATGTTGTGAATCCATCTCTCATTGTCCCTCTTCGCTCTTCAGTCACATCAGACTGTCCTGCGGTATCTTCTACCGTTTCTGATGATGGCAAGGTCATTGACCTTATAATAGATGCTCTCAAGGCTGCTCCAGGCAAGTACAAGGCTGTAGTGAGGGCAGAGCAGTATGCAAGCTGCTACGCTGAGGATGTAGTAGAGTTCACCATCCTTCCAAACCACGCTCCTAAGGCTACCGGTGAGGTGCTGCCAAGCATCATTGTCGAGAACAAGAGCGAGAGAGTATCCATCGATATGTCTCAGTATGTGACCGATGAGGATGGCGAACCACTTAAGTATCAGATAGATGCATCGGATCCTGAGAAGATAGGTGTGTCTATTTCAGACAATGTGATCACTATTCGTCCAAATGCTTATGGTGAGGCAGTCTGCACCATCACGGCCATTGATGCTCGTGGCGAGGCCGTAAAGCTGAACGCATTTACATTCATGGCTTTTGACAAGTCATCTCAGGATGGTTTCACTGCATATCCAAACCCTGTAGTGGATGTTCTTCGTATTCATACCGGTATGACCAGAGAGATGGACTTCAAGGTGCTCAGTTCAAACGGTGTGACCGTACTCAGTGGCACTGTCACAGGTAGCGTGCTTGCTCCTGCTAAACTCTCATTCAAGGACCTCGCTCCTGGACGCTACTCACTCGTAGTTTCTTACGAGGATGGAACCTTCACAAAAACCATCGTTAAAAAGTAATGACAATGAAAAAGATAACTACTTTCATCTCAGTTCTTTTGGCTAGCGCAGCGATTTGCTCTGCGCAGGATTCTGCCACTCCATCAGTGGCTATGGCTTTTGCTGCCATTCCTTCAGATCCAGCAGCGTTGGCTATGGGTGGAAATACAGCATTGGGCTCATCGATGGCATGGGGCGCTGCCTCAAATGTCTCTGCGGTTCCATTCTCAGCTGATACATTCGCGCTCGAGGCTTCTTATCAGATGTGGCAGCCTTCATCATTGTCCGGAACAAATAACGTAGCGGCAGGTACTTCTGTCGTGCTTATGGATAAACTTGGCATTTCTGCCGCATTCGCTATGGACATGTCCAAGCCATACGACGTTTTCAATGCCAATGGTAACAAAGTGGGCCAGTTCACTCCGTCAGATATGATGGTGTCATTCGGCGCCAGCTATCTGTGTGCAGATTTTCTTTCTGTGGGATTGGGCGCTCATTATATGAGAAGCGCTCTCGCTTCTGACTACGCTCCTACCGCATTTGGTGTGGATGTACTTGCTACGGCAAGGATTTCTGCTCTCAATGCAGTCTTTGGCGTGAAGTCACTTGGCACCAAGGTGGATGGGTTCTACACCCCTGGAAGTATCGTTGCAGCAGTTGGTTACCATTCTACTTTCGCTGAGGATCATGCAGTGAAGGCAGATGCTCAGCTCGATTATTTCCTTGCAGGTGGCATGAACGTGGCACTCGGTGGAGAATATACTTATGCAGGTCTTGTAAGTGCAAGGGCAGGATACAACCTTGGCGTGAAGGGAATTCTTCCTTCATTTGCGTCAGTCGGTCTCGGTGTGAAGGTATTCGGAGTCTCTCTTAATGCAGCTTATCTGCTTGGTTCCGAGGTACTTGCAAACACTCTTACATTCGGATTGGGCTATTCATTCTAGTTACGATGAGTCGTAGGTCATCGTTTATTACAGGCGTCCTGGTCAGTATGCTTGCATTCGTCGGATGTGAGCGTACAGAGATCGAGACGCCTGATTTGGATGCTGCACTTGAGCTATACTACGTAAACACCTTTGCGGCAAACTGCATGCACACTTACTATCTGTGGAGTGATGAGATAGCATCCAGCCTGGATGCCTGGGACGTGCATGAAGATCCGATAGCAAAGGTGGAGGCGATAAGGTACAAGGACGCCTCTGGGCATGAGGTGGACAAGTGGACAATGATAACGGATGATTTCAGCTCATTCTCCAGCTCAGTGTCAGGCGTGAATACTACGTATGGCTGCAGCCTGGCCCTTTACTACTACGACTCCCAGAAAACGACCGTTTGCGCTGTGGTGCGTTACACCTCTGCTGATTCTCCTGCGAGCAAGGCAGGTCTGAAGCGAGGAGATACCATTGTTAAGGTGGCGGGTCAGACGATGACTGAGGAGAATTATCGTTCGCTCATCTATGACTCGTTTCTCTATGCTCCAAGCGCTGAACTCATACTCGAGGATGGCAGGCAGATAAACATGAAGGCCGTGGAGATGTACGAAGATCCAGTGCTTGTCATGAAGACCTTCGATTGCGGAGCGAAGAAAGTGGGCTATCTCGTGTACAACCGCTTCACTCTCGATTCGTGGAAGAGACTTATTGAGGCCAGTGACTTTTTCAGGTCAGAAGGAGTTTCAGAACTTATACTTGACATGAGATATAACCCTGGCGGATATGTCAAGGCGGAGGAGACCCTGGCTTCCATGCTGGCTCCTGAAGAGGCAGTCAAGAGCGGAAGCGTATTTGAGACATCTGTATACAATTCTCTCCTGACTAAGGAGATCGGTAATTCCGAGAGCAAGTTCACCTCCAAGTTCAATTTCTCGTCAGGAGGACATCAATACAGCTACAGTACTGAAGGAAAGAATATGGGGCTGGAGAAGATCTACGTCATTCTTACTTCTGGTAGCGCTTCGGCTTCGGAATCAATAGTCGTAGGACTTATGCCTTATGTGCCTATCGAGATCATAGGACAGCAGTCAGGTGGAAAGTACTGTACAGGTCTTATGTACTCCGCCTCAGAGTGGTACGACGACTACAAATCGGCCTTTGAAGCTGATGAATACACTGCAGGAAAGAGATATACGGCAAACTGGGGTATGTACGTAATGATAGCGAGGTATGCCGACAAGGATGGAAATACCCCATGTATGCCGGATGGATTCGTGCCAGACGTTCCTGTCGATGACGTGCCGTATGAGCCGTACGAGCTCGGTGACGAGCGAGAGGCGATGCTCAGGGTGGCGCTGCAGCGCGCGGGCAAGAAAGACCTCGCGGAGCGTCCACAGGCTGGCAAGCGCGCGCCTCGCGCCACCCGCACCCAGATTCCTCAGCAAGTTAATGGATATAGAATAGAATTATTATAGTTATGAAAAAGATATTGGCATCGGCATTTGCGATGCTCACAATCATCACTTCGTGTACGATGGAAAATCCACTTTTGACTGAGTCCAAGCTCCCATACGGAGCACCTCAGTTTGACAAGATCAAAAATGAGCACTACCTGCCAGCATTTGAGCAGGGCATCAAGGAAGGAAAGGCCGAGATCGACGCCATTGTGGCGAACGAAGAGGCTCCTACCTTCGAGAATACCATCGTGGCTCTCGAGCAGAGTGGCAGGCTCCTTGACAACGTAGGAAATATCTTCTACAACCTCATGGAGGCTGATACAGACGACGAGATGCAGGAGATTGCCGAGAAGGTGGCTCCTATGATGACGGGGTATTCTATGTATGTGAGCCTCAATGAGAAGCTCTTCGAGCGCGTGAAGGCCGTATACGAGCAGAGGGAGGCCCTCAGCCTTGAGCAGGACCAGAAGACCCTTCTGGAGAAGACCTACAAGTCATTCTCGAGAAACGGTGCGAACCTTTCTGCTGAGGACAAGGAGACCTACACAAAATACAGCGAGGAACTCTCGCTGCTGACTCTCCAGTACAGCAAGAACGTGCTTGCTTCGACCAATGCCTTCACATTGAACCTCACCTCCGAGGAGGAGCTTGCAGGTCTGCCACAGTTCGTCATCGACGGCGCCGCTGCCGCTGCACAGGAGAAAGGCGTGGAAGGCTGGGTATTTGACCTCTCATACCCTTCTTACGGCCCATTCATGAAGTACAGCACCCGCAGGGACCTCCGCAAGCAGATGTACATGGCGTACAACATGAAGGCTGTAGGTGGCGAAACAGACAACCTCGAGATAGTGAAGAAGATCGTTGATCTTCGCATCAAGATAGCGAACATCCTCGGCTACAAGACATACGCAGACTACGCCATCGAGGAGCGTATGGCGAAGACTCCTGAGAAGGTGAATGCCTTCCTCGAAGAGCTTCTTCAGCCATCCCTTGGCCCTGCAAGGCAGGAGGTCGCAGACATCTACGAGTATGCGAAGGCCAATGGTTTCGAGGATTCAGCCCTCCAGCCTTGGGACTTCAGCTTCTGGAGCGAGAAGTACAAGGACGAGAAGTATGCTTTCAACGACGAGCAGCTCAAGCCTTATTTCCAGCTTGAGGACTGCATTGATGCAGTGTTTGGACTTGCGACCAGGCTCTACGGCATCCAGTTCGAGGAGCGCAAGGACATCCCAGGATACCACAAGGATGTGAAGGTGTACGATGTGAAGGACGCAGACGGCAGCCACCTCGCGCTGTTCTACGCCGACTTCTTCCCACGCGCGAGCAAGCGAGGTGGCGCCTGGATGACAGAGTTCCGTGGCCAGAGCATCGTGAATGGTGAGGAACTTCGTCCATTCATCAGCATTGTCACAAACTTCACCAAGCCTACGGCCAGCGCACCGTCGCTTCTCACCCACGACGAGCTCACGACCTTCCTCCACGAGTTCGGTCATTCGCTTCACGGTATGCTTGCTGAGGGTCGCTACGGCTCCCTCACCGGCACCAGCGTGTCGCGCGACTTCGTCGAGCTCCCTTCGCAGATCATGGAGAACTGGGCCTTCGAGCCTGAGTACCTGAATGGCTTCGCCAAGCATTATGAGACAGGCGAGCCTCTCCCTCAGGAGTACATCGAGAAGATCGTAGCCGCAAAGAACTACCTTGCAGCATACTCTCAGGTACGCCAGCTCGATTTCGGTATCCTTGATATGGCTTGGCATACTCTCACCGCTGTCCCTGCAGAGGACACCAAGACCTTCGAGAAGAAGGTCCTCTCTGCATCTGCAGTCATGCCGGCTGTAACTGAGACCTGCATCTCTACATCGTTCAGCCACATCTTTGCCGGTGGTTATTCAGCCGGCTACTACTCATACAAGTGGGCAGAGGTGCTCGAGGCAGATGCATTCAGCCTCTTCAAGGAGAAGGGTATCTTCAACACAGAGGTATCACACTCATTCCGCGAGAACATTCTCTCGAAGGGAAGCTCTGAGGATGAGAGCGTGATCTATCGCCGCTTCCGTGGTCACGATCCTGAGACCAAGGCCCTCCTCGACAAGCTCGGAATCACCAGCACAAAATAACTTTACATAACACACTAAGACAATGACTAAGTATATCCTTGCCCTTGACCAGGGCACAAGCAGTTCCCGCGCCATCGTGTTTGACCACGATGGAAACGCGGTGTCAGTCAGCCAGAAGGAGTTCACCCAGTATTTCCCTAAGCCAGGCTGGGTGGAGCACGACCCTAAGGAGATCTGGGCTTCCGAGAAGGAAGTGATGCTCGAGGCCGTGCGCCGTGCGGCGTTCAAGGACGCTCAGGACGGCAAGGTAGATGGCGTGGAGATCGCTGGTATCGGTATCACGAACCAGCGCGAGACCACCATCGTCTGGGACGCTGCTACCGGTGAGCCTGTGTACAACGCCATCGTATGGCAGGACCGTCGTACTGGCGAGTACTGCGACAGCCTCAAGGCTCAGGGCCTTACAGATATGATACGCCGTAAGACAGGCCTTATCATTGATGCATATTTCAGCGGCACCAAGGTGCGCTGGATACTCGAGAATGTGCCAGGTGCACGCGAGAAGGCCGAGAGGGGAGATCTCCGCTTCGGTACGGTCGACAGCTGGCTCATCTGGAACCTCACCGGCGGCAAGGTGCATGTGACCGACGTGACGAACGCATCTCGCACCATGCTCTTCAACATCCACACCCTCAAGTGGGATGAGGAGCTCCTGAAGCTTCTGGGGATTCCTATGTCAATGATGCCGTCTGTCCGTTCATGCAGCGAGGTGTACGGCACGACCACCCTGCTGGGTGGCGAAGTGCCTATCGCAGGAGCTGCGGGAGACCAGCAGTCAGCGCTTTTCGGCCAGATGTGTACAGAGCCAGGTGCAGTGAAGAACACCTACGGCACCGGATGCTTCCTCCTCATGAACACCGGGGCACAGCCTATCCTTTCAGAGAACAGTCTTCTCACCACCATCGCATGGCAGATAGGGGAGAAGGTGACATACGCCCTCGAAGGAAGCATCTTCGTAGCCGGCAGCGTAGTGCAGTGGCTCCGCGATGGCCTCGGCATTATCAAGTCATCAAGCGAGGTGGAAGCGCTTGCAAGTCAGGTTCCTGACAATGGTGGCGTCTACTTCGTCCCTGCTCTTACCGGCCTCGGAGCCCCTTACTGGGATCCTTATGCCAAGGGCACCATTGTCGGCCTCACACGTGGCTCCAAGGCCGCTCACATCGCTCGCGCGGCTCTCGAGGGCATTGCCTTCCAGACCATGGATATCGTGAACGCGATGGAGCGCGACGCGGGTGTGCCACTCGGCGAGCTCAAGGTAGATGGCGGCGCATCGAGAAACAATCTCATGATGCAGTTCCAGGCAGATATCCTCGGCACAGACGTCATCCGCCCTCAGGTCACAGAGACCACAGCCCTCGGCGCTGCTTACCTCGCCGGACTCGCAGTGGGATACTGGAGCGGCCTCGACGAGGTTAAGAGCCAGTGGCAGGTGGAGCGCAAGTTCGCGCCTCAGGCAGACAAGGCTACTGTAGCCGCAGCCAAGGAAGGCTGGGCTGACGCCATCAAGAGAACATTGACACGATAAACATTAAGCTATATGACCAATTATGTACTTGAGTTCCTCGGAACTCTCATCCTCATTCTCCTCGGAGACGGTGTTTGCGCCGCCACTTCACTCAACAAGTCCAAGGCTCAGGGAGCCGGCTGGGTAGTAGTTGCCTTCGGCTGGGGTCTCGCCGTTATGTGCGGTGTGTTTGTAGCAGCTCCTGCCGGAGCGCACCTGAACCCTGCAGTCAGCCTCGCATGCGCCCTCAACGGCACCCTCGCATGGGTAGATTTCGTAGGTTACGTCATCGCCCAGATGCTTGGCGCGATCTGTGGTGCGTGCCTCGTATATGCATTCTACAAGGATCATTATGATGCCACTCCAGATGGAGATACCAAGCTCGGCACTTTCTGTACAGCTCCTGCCATCAGAAACAGCTGGAGAAATGTATTCTGCGAGTTTGTCGCTACATGGCTTCTCGTGTTCTGTGTCCTTGCTTTCGGTGAAGGCTTCAACACTCCTGGTGTCGCTGCCGGCCATCTCGGAGCGTTCCCTGTGACCTTCCTCATCGTGGCTATCGGTATGTCGCTTGGTGGAGCTACAGGCTACGCCATCAACCCTGCCCGTGACCTTGGCCCACGCATCGCTCACGCTATTCTCCCTATCAAGGACAAGCGCGACAGCGACTGGGGCTACAGCTGGGTCCCAGTAGTCGGCCCACTCGCCGGCGCAGCCTTCGCTACCCTCACCTACATGCTTGTATTCTAGACAGTCTAGAAACAAATAGATTCTGAATATCCCCGCTTTGGCATTTTTTACGTCAAGGCGGGGGCTTTGATTATTTTAAGAAAGTAATTATCTTTGCTTTTAGGTTACTAAAATAAAGTTGTATGGAATTGCGTTTGTTATGAAAAATATATTTCGATTAATCAACTGCTTTATTCTACTGTGTACTCTATTCTCCATATGCAGCTGTGGTAATAAATTGGGTGATTTAGTTCTATCCCCGATGTATCTGGAGAAAGGAAACTTCGGCGTGCAGGATGCTAATTATCTCACAGCATGGAATTGTAGCATTTATCAGGATTATGCGTTAGGGAAAAATTATTGGATGAAGAGTGGGAATATATACCAGCAGTCTGATCAGCAGCCTCTTCCTGCAGAAAACTATGCGATTGAGCTTTATACTCGAGAATATACATGGGAAGAGATTCGTATAAACCCGGATTTAGGCTTCAAATTCAAACCTGGCGACCCTTATATTGACGAACAACTAATCAAAAATGCTAAGAGGGATGGGTTAACGTATTCTGTGGAAAATTTCACATATAGGTTGGAGGGAGTGGAGCGTTTTACAGTCCGTTGCGATAAACCTATCTTTGGCCAGGAGCCTGATGTAGATATTTCAGACAAGTTTGTCATATTTGGTGGAATTATCGCAATAAATCGAGAGAAGCAGTATCTCGGGAGAACTAAGGGTTTTCTTCCACTTAAGGATTACATGAATCTTCGTCCACTTGTATTCAACGGTCTTGACCTGACATTCAACCGCTCATCGATACCTGAAGCTAAGCTGGAAGACTGTAGGTTTGACATTGAGATAGAACTTGACAACGGCAAGGTGCTGAACGCAAGCACATTTCCCGTAACCTTTATCTAATTGGTAGTTTCGAAACTTTTGAGTAAATTAGAGGCTTAATCCGAATTTAACATGTATAAGATTGTCTCTAAAGAAATGCTGACACCTACTATCTGCAAGATGGAGGTGGAGGCTCCTCGTCTGGCTGCCGCTGCACTCCCAGGTCAGTTCCTGATTGTGCGCGCCGACGAGAAGGGAGAGCGCGTGCCTCTTACCATCAGCGACTATGACGCTGCGAAGGGCACCGTGACCATTGTTACTCAGAAGATTGGCGCATCAAGCGCAGACATCATATCTTACGAGCCAGGTGAGGCTTTCGCTGACGTGGTCGGCCCTCTCGGCATCGCATCGGAGTTTACCGAGATGCCGGCAGAGCAGCTTGCGCAGCAGCGCTATGTCTTCATCGCAGGTGGCGTGGGTACCGCTCCAGTCTATCCTCAGGCGAAGTGGCTGCATGAGCATGGCGTCGCAGTGGACGTCATCATTGGCGCGAAAACCAAGGACCTGCTCATCTATGTGGACCAGATGAGGGAGGCTTGCGATAACCTCTATATCTGCACCGACGACGGCTCGGAGGGCTTCCATGGCCTTGTCACCGCGCTTCTGGAGAAGCTCGTGGCGGAGGGCAAGGAGTACACACAGGCCGTAGCCATTGGTCCAATGATCATGATGAAGTTTGCCACCCTCACAGCGAAGAAGCTCCAGCTGCCTATCATCGTCAGCCTTAACACCCTCATGGTGGACGGCACCGGCATGTGTGGCGCCTGCCGCGTGACCGTGGGCGGAAAGACCCGCTTCGCGTGCGTCGAGGGCCCAGAGTTCGACGGCTATGAGGTGGATTTCGACGAGGCTATGCGTCGTCAGAGGCAGTATGTCGCTGAGGAGACGGAAGCGCGTGAGAATCATGTATGTAGAATCGGTAGAGGAAAGTAAGCTATGGCAAACAAGATAGGAAGAGTACCTGTAAGAGAGCAGGATCCAAAGGTAAGGGCAACAAACTTCGAGGAAGTTTGCTATGGTTATGACGCGCAGGAGGCTCAGCTCGAGGCTTCTCGCTGTCTGCATTGTAAGAATCCGCGCTGCGTGGCTGCATGCCCGGTGAGCGTGAAGATCCCAGAGTTCATCGCGCTGGTGAAGGATGGCGATTTCGCCGGAGCGGCAGCGAAGATAGCCGAGGACTCGTCACTTCCAGCAGTGTGCGGACGCGTCTGCCCACAGGAGACCCAGTGCGAGGGTAGCTGTATCCTCGGCGTCAAGGGCGAGAGCGTGGCCATCGGCAAGCTTGAGCGTTTCGTCGCAGACTGGAATAGGGAGAACAAGAGCGCTTCAGCGCCTGCATTTGTTTCCAATGGTCACAAGGTGGCCATCGTGGGCTCAGGCCCAGCAGGCCTCGCCTGCGCCTCTGACCTCGCGAAGCTTGGCTACGAGGTGACAGTCTTCGAGGCACTTCACAAGGCGGGTGGCGTGCTTGAGTACGGTATCCCTGAGTTCCGTCTTCCGAAGGAGAAGGTCGTGGCTTCCGAGATCGCTTCCGTGAAGGATCTTGGTGTGAAGTTTGAGACAAACGTGATCATCGGAAGGACCGTTACCATCGACCAGCTTATGGACCGAGAGGGCTTCGAGGCCGTGTTCGTGGGCACAGGAGCAGGACTCCCTCGCTTCATGGGCATCCCAGGAGAAAACTTCAATGGAGTATTCTCTGCCAATGAATTCCTCACCAGAAATAACCTCATGAAGGCATATCGTCCAGACTACCTTACCCCTATCCACGCAGGCAAGAAAGTGTGCGTAGTAGGAGGCGGAAATGTAGCGATGGACGCAGCGCGCACAGCCCTCAGGCTTGGCGCAGAGGTGACCATTGTATATCGTCGTACAGAGGTGGAGCTTCCTGCCCGCAAGGAGGAGGTTCATCATGCGAAGGAGGAGGGCATTGAGTTCGCAATGCTTACGAATCCAGTGGAGATCCTAGGTGACGACAAGGGCTGGGTTCGCGCCATCAAGTGCATCCGCATGGAGCTCGGCGAGCCTGACGCCAGCGGCCGTCGCTCTCCAGTAGAGATTCCAGGCTCCGAGTTCGAGATCGAGACTGAGACCGTCATCATGGCTCTCGGCACTTCGCCGAACCCACTCATCGCGAAGACCACCGCAGGCCTGGAGACCAGCCGCCGCGGCTGTCTCGTAGCCGACGAGGCCGGTGCCACTACCCGCCCAGGCATCTTCGCCGGCGGTGACGCCGTCTCCGGCGCCGCGACCGTCATCCTCGCCATGGGCGCCGGCCGCCGTGCCGCCGCCGCCATCGACGCCTACCTCCAGTCGAAATAGCCCGCCCCGGGGCCGGCCCAAGATACAGCAGCGGTGCAAGGAATCCCTCCTTGCACCGCCGCTCCTTTTCTCACCCCTCCCGCGGTGCTCAGAGCTCCCCTCCGCACCTCTAGTCCTTTCCTCGGGCAGCCTGCGGTGCAAATAGCCATCTTCTGCACCTCCCGCCTCCGCCTTACCCCTCCCGCGGTGCGCAGATGCCCTTTCCGCACCTCCCGTCCTTTCCTCGGGCAGCTCGTGGTGCAAATAGCCATCTTCTGCACCTCCCGCCTTCGCCTCGCCCATCCCGCGGTGCGCAGATGCCCTTTCCGCACCTCTCGTCCTTTCCTCGTGCAGCCTGCGGTGCAAATAGCTATCTTCTGCACCTCCCGCCTCCGCCTTACCCCTCCCGCGGTGCGCTGATGCCCTTTTCGCACCTCTCGTCCTTTCCTCGTGCAGCTCGCGGTGCAAATAGCCATCTTCTGCACCGCCGCTCCTTTTCTCACCCCTCCCGCCTCCGCCTCGCCTCTCCCGCGGTGCGCTGATGCCCTTTCTGCACCTCTCGTCCTTTCCTCGTGCAGCCTGCGGTGCAAATAGCCATCTTCTGCACCTCCCGCCTCCGCCTTACCCCTCCCGCGGTGCGCAGAGCTCCCCTCCGCACCTCTCGTCCTTTCCTCGGGCAGCCTGCGGTGCAAATAGCCATCTTCTGCACCTCCCGCCTCCGCCCCTCTCGGCCTCTCCTGGAGCCTCTCGCGGTGCAATTTGCGGCATATTGCACCGCAGCGATAAGTTTCTGCGCTGTAGCATTGTTATTTAGATGTATTAGTGCCATCTTTGCTGGACTAGTTCGAATGTTTGATTTGAGGATGGAGGATTTGAAAATGAACTATTATGATAAAGAGAAGCGTTGTCAGGATGCGTTTGATCAGGCGCTTAAGGAAGTTGGACCTTTCTGGCATGTTTACACACCTGGAAGTTCTCAAGTGTGTATTAATGAGACTGCAGAGGATTTTAGATTCTCAGTCTCGAATGTTGCGATTTGTGCAGCTGAAGCTGGGGTTGTGGTTGTGTCCTTTCAGGTCATGGGGAATCATCTGCATATCATTCTATGTGGTAGCAAAGAGAGGTGTCTTTTGATGTTGGAATTGTACCGCTATCGGATGATGAAGTATCTCCGTTCTAAAGGTCGGTTAGCAGATCTTGATGCTTTTCGCTGTGACGATCCGATTCCTATTACTACCTTGGACGCTGTGCGTAACGAGATCGTTTATGTGAACCGTAACGGGTATGTAGCAGACCCAAATGTCACGCCATTCTCTTATCCATGGGGTAGTGGTATGCTTTATTTTAATTATCTGCCACTTGAACCGTACGGAATTCTTGCTAACCATCTTCCGTATAAGGAGAAACGTCACCTGACCTTCCGTTCGGCATTTACTTTTCCGAATCACTATCGATACGGCGACGGAATGATTCTACCCATTAGTTTTGTGAACTTTGAGCTTGGACAGTCTTTTTTCAGAGATGCGCATCATTATATATCAATGCTCATGAAAAATCAAGAGTCATATAGTGAATTAGCAAAGCGCATGGGCGATAAGGCAGTCGTGACGGATGAAGAAATGTTTGCTGTAGTTAGATCTTTGGTTAGACCTGAATGTAGAGATTTGTCATTCTCAATCCTACCTCATTCTGATAAATTGTCTATTGCCCAGAAACTACATTTTGATTATCATGCCTCCAATCAGCAGATCAGGCGTCTGCTGAAACTCGATATTGCACTCTTAAATGAGATGTTTCCTCCCAAGCTATAGTATCTCTGGAGGGCGGTTCGCACCTGCGGTGCTTCCCTCCGGGTTCGGGAGGTGTGAATGGCCGGATTCTGCACCTGGAGATGTGGCTTTGAAGGCTTAGCGGTGCGTGGTAGGGCTGTTCGCACCTGCGGTGCTTCCCTCTGGGATCGCGGGGTGTAAATGGGCAGTTTCTGCACCTGGAGCTGTGGCTTTGAGGGCTTAGCGGTGCGTGGTAGGGCGGTTCGCACCTGCGGTGCTCCTTTCCGGGTTCGGGAGGTGTAAATGGGCAGTTTCTGCACCTGGAGCTGTGGCTTTGAAGACTTAGCTGTGCGTGGTAGGGCTGTTCGCACCTGCGGTGCTCCCTTCCGGGTTCGGGAGGTGTAAATGGGCAGTTTCTGCACCTGGAGCTGTGGCTTTGAAGGCTTAGCGGTGCGAGTGAGGGCTTGTCGCACCTGCGGTGCTTCCCTCTGGGTTCGGGAGGTGTGAATGGGCAGTTTCTGCACCTGGAGCTGTGGCTTTGAAGGCGTAGCGGTGCGAGTG
>JAKSJM010000036.1 GCA_024398075.1 Bacteroidales bacterium
TGATGAACATGGAGCGTCGTAACGGTGCTATGAAGCCAGTTATCCGCAAGGCTCTTGTAGAGCTTGACGGTGCGCCTTACAAGTTCTTCGCTGCACATCGTGAGGAGTGGGCTAAGAACACTGCGTATGTATACCCTGGTCCTATCCAGTATTGGGGACCTTCAGAGGTGTGCGACCAGACCACCAAGACACTTCAGCTTGAGCAGGCATAAAAGCCAGCTTAAAATACCGGATTTCAGAGGGTTCGCGTAAGCGAATCCTCTTTTTTTTGTCATTCGTTTTTCGTATTTTTGCTAATTCTATACGCATAGGTTATGACTAGGGAAGAAGCTATAAGAAAGATCGAAGATTTGAAGGCTACTCTGTGGGAGAATAGTCGCCGTTATTATGTGGACAATGCTCCCGTGATTAGCGACTACGACTACGATCAGATGATGAAGGCGCTTGAGAGGATCGAGGCAGAATTTCCGGATCTTATCACTCCAGACTCCCCTACGCAGCGTGTTGGCAGCGACCTTGAAAATCAAGCCGGAGAAGGCAGAGTCAATGCTGAATCTGGTATACGCAAAGAGTTTGCTCAGTATCCACATCGCTACCCTATGCTTTCATTGTCAAATACTTACAGTATTGATGAAGTCGAGGCATTCGCGCAGCGAGCTGACAAGATCCTTGAGACTAGTTTCACTTACTGCTGCGAGCTGAAATTTGACGGTACCGCCATTTGCCTTAATTATCGCGCCGGAAAGCTTTTCCGTGCGCTGACCAGAGGTGATGGCGTGGTAGGTGATGATGTGACTGAGAATGTGAAGCGCATCGCAAACATCCCTCAGCAGCTGAAGGGTGATTATCCTGCCGATTTGGAGATAAGGGGCGAGATCCTTATGCCTTATGATGCTTTCGACAGGCTTAACAAGGAGCGTGAGGAGAATGAGGAAGCGCCTTTCGCAAACCCAAGAAATGCTGCATCTGGCTCATTGAAACTACTTGATCCAGAGGAAGTAGCGCATCGTGGCCTCTGGTGCACACTATATCATATCCCTAGCGATAGTGGCGTCACTTTCGAGACCCATGATGAGGCGCTGTCTGCTGCTGCACGCTGGGGGCTGCCAGTGTCAGACCAGCGCCGTATTTGCCACTCTATCCAGGAGGTGGAAGAGTACATAAGCTACTGGGACACAGAGAGAAAGAAACTTCCATTCGCTACTGATGGCTGTGTGATCAAGGTCAATGAGATGGCTTATCAGCGAGCTCTTGGCTACACCGCAAAGTCGCCAAGATGGGCGGTCGCATTCAAGTTCAAGGCGGAAAGAGCCCTCACCAGGCTCAATAGCATAGACTATCAGGTCGGGCGCACGGGTGCAGTAACGCCCGTGGCTAACCTCGAGCCAGTGCTGCTGGCAGGCACAGTGGTGAAGCGTGCCTCTCTCAATAATGAAGACCAGATGAATCTCCTGGACATACGTGTAGGAGACTATGTATATGTGGAAAAGGGCGGTGAGATCATCCCGAAGATCACTGGAGTGGAGCTGACCAAGCGTCCTGCAGAGCTCAAGCGCCCATCCTTCCCTACTGTATGTCCGGACTGTGGCAGTCCTCTTGTGAGAGAAGAAGATGAGGCCAAGTGGTTCTGTGTAAACTCAGAGGCATGTCCGAAGCAGATACAGGGGCGCCTGGTGCATTTCCTTGGCCGCAAGGCTATGAATGTGATAGCCGGTGAGGCTACCATCGAGCAGATGTACGAGATGAACCTCGTGAAGACCCCGGCAGACCTGTATGACCTTACCAAGGCCCAGCTCATGTCTATGGAGGGCTGGAAGGAAAAGTCAGCCCAGAGATTCCTCTCAAGCATAGAAGAGTCGAAGGCTGTGCCTTTCGAGAGGGTCCTTTTCGCTCTCGGAATCAGATTTGTCGGCGAGACTACAGCGAAGGAGATAGCTGCTCATTTCGGAGACATCGATTCAGTGATGAATGCCACCTTTGAGCAGATGCTTGAGGTGAAGGATGTGGGCGAAATCATTGCCAGAAGTGTCGTGGATTTCTTCAGCGATGAGCGTCATAGGTTTGAGATAGAAAGACTTAAGGCTCATGGCTTGATTTTCGTCTCGAAGAAGAAAGAGGCGCCAGCCTCGCTTGCACTTGAGGGCAAGGTGATAGTGATCTCAGGAAATTTCAGCATCTCCAGGGATGCCATGAAGGAGCTTATCACCATGCATGGCGGTAAGAACAGCTCGTCGATAAGTGGTAAGACCACCTATCTTCTCGCTGGCAGCAAGCCTGGTCCGGAGAAGATCAAGAAAGCTGGCGAGCTCGGTGTCCAGATTATCGATGAAGCTGAGTTCATGAAGCTGCTGCCTCAGAGTGAAGCTCCTGTCGATCAGCCAGTTGAGCTGGATTTGTTTAATCAGCCGGAGGAGCCTGAGTATCATCAGGATGCCGATGGATCATTGCTTCTCTTCTAGGTATGGCCCAGAGTAAGGTGAATATCCTTGTTTCAGTCGCCAAGATGCTCTTCGGTGAGCAGCTTTGGCGTATAAACGTGGAGTCGCTTTCTGGCGCCAAGAGGAGGCTTGTGAAGTTCATAAAGCTTACACGCATCACCTTCAGCCAGTTCATGGAGAACAGGATGGGATTCCAGTGCGTGGCTCTCAGCTATTATGTGGCGCTTTCCATCATTCCATTCTTCGCATTGGTTTTCGTTGTGACTGACGGTCTTAATCTGACAGGCAAGCTCTCAAACCTGCTATTTGAGTTCATTCCCGCTGATCCTCAGTTCCTTACATCCATTATGGAGAAGGCAGAAGGTATACTGGATATCGCGAAATCTGGTGGGGTCGGAATCATTGGAGGTTGTGCATTGCTCTGGACCATCCTCAGACTCATGTTCCAGGTGGAGAATGTCTTCAACAATGTATGGGGTATAAAGAAGATCCCGCGCAAGCTCTACAAGCGCTTTGGCTTCTACATCGGCGCGACCATTCTCTCCCCTTTCATCATCATACTTTTCTCTGCAGGTATCGTGATATATTCTGATATCACTTCCCTCATAAATTTCGAGATTCCTATCGAGGAGTTCTCTAAACTGTCCACCTTTGCTGGTTGGGCAGTGTTTGCTGGGCTGGCGACACTTGTATTCTCTGTCATGTACAAGTTCATTCCCGCGAGTGACATCAAGTACAGGAATGCGTTCTGGGCTGCAATGATCACTGCAGTCGTATTCTCCGTATTCCAGTTCCTGTACCTCAAGACTCAGGTGTTTGTGACCAGGACAAATGCAGTATACGGCGTCATTGCCGCCATTCCTCTCTTCATGATGTGGCTGGACTACAGCTGGCAGATCATCCTTTATGGAGCGCATCTGTGCTATGGAATGGAAAATGTAGATACTTACCATATCCCTGATGGTCCATTGAAGGATTACACCCCGAACAAGGACAGGATCAAGAAGGATATGGAGCTGGACGAAATAGTAAAGGAGGACAAATAATGAGTTTTTCCCAGTTTACAGAAAAGGACTTCGAGGTCATCGAGAAGGAGCGCAAGGAGCTGATGGCGATTGCGCGACATCGCTGTGCCAGTGAAGAGGAGTTTGCGATAGTCGAGAAGGCTTTTGACTTCGCCAATGAAGCTCACAAGAACATCAGACGCCGCTCAGGCGAGCCATATATAATTCATCCTATCGCGGTGGCGCGCATCGTCATCGAGAACATTGGACTTGGCTATAAATCCATCTCCGCTGCCCTCCTGCATGATGTGGTCGAGGATACAGAGTACACTGTGGAGGACATCAAGAACCTCTTCGGTGCGAAGATAGCCTCTCTGGTGGATGGTCTCACGAAGGTGAAGACTATGCTGGACAATGAAGACATGCGCGGCGAGCAGGAGAAGTCCCTGCAGGCTGAGAATTTCAAGCGCATCCTGCTTACGCTCAATGATGACGTGCGCGTCGTGCTCATCAAGCTCGCGGACCGCCTGCATAACTGCAGGACCATTGATTTCATGCCAGAGCATAAGAGGGACAAGATCCTCAGCGAGACCATGTTCATCTTCATCCCCCTCGCCCATCGCCTGGGTCTGTATGAGGTGAAAAGTGAGCTGGAGAACATCTGGCTGAGGTTCAAGGAACCCGATGCATATAATGAAATCTGTGCGAGGATCGACCAGAATGTGGTCGACCGCGACAAGCAGATAGACGATTTCATTGCCCCAATCAAGGACTCGCTGCAGCGCGCTGGCTTCGACATTGAGATAAAGAAGAGAGTCAAGACGCCATATAGCATTTGGCACAAGATGCAGACGAAGAACGTCGAGTTTGAGCAGGTCTATGACCTCTATGCCGTTCGTATCGTCTTCACGCCGAATCCTGGTAGCACCGAGACAGAGCGTGACCAATGTTACCACATCTTCTCTATCATCACAGGTATATATAGATACCTGCCTGATCGCATGAGAGACTGGGTAAAGCATCCTAAGTCAAATGGTTACGAGGCGCTTCACTGTACATTGATGAGCCAGGTGGGCATCTGGGTGGAGGTGCAGATCCGCAGCCGTCGTATGGATGACATCGCAGAGAAAGGTATCGCGGCGCACTGGACCTACAAGCAGGAAGGCTACATCACAGAGGACAATAGTGAGATGGACAAGTGGCTCCTTAAGCTTAAGGATATACTTGATAATCCTGATTTTAACTCTATCGAGCTGCTGGATATCATTCACAATGACCTCGTTAGCACCGACATAGTGGTCTTCACGCCTAAGGGTGAGCAAAAGACCATTGCCAAGGGAGCTACAGCATTGGACTTCGCATATATGATTCATTCGCACATTGGCCACAAGGCCATTGCTGCGAAGGTAAACATGAAACTTGAGTCGCTCTCGTACGTACTTCGCACAGGAGATCAGGTGGAAATCATTACAGCACAGAACTCTGCTCCAAAGGTAGAGTGGCTGAAGTTCCTTACCACTCGTCATGCACGCCAGTATGTCATCGATGCGTTCCACGAGAAGCGCGATGAGCTTGCTGCCGTAGGCAAAGCTCAGCTGCGCGAGGCTCTCTCAGACCATAACATTGGCCTCACAAACAAGGTTAGACAGCAGCTTATCGCAAACAGCCATTTGAATGACCTGGAAGAGCTCTGCTATCGCGTGGGACTCGGCATCATTGACCCAGAACCACTCATACATTCTATCGGTGGCGTCGATAAGCCAGTGGATCTCTCTGAGATTCAGGCCATTAACTTGAAGGATGATGCTGCTCAGAAGAGATTTGTCATCTGCACTAATTGCAATCCTATCCCAGGCGACCCTGTAGTGGGATTCCGCACTCCTGATGGGCTCATTCATGTTCATAAGAAAACTTGTTCGCTCGCTGAGGAGTTCGGCACGAAACATGGAGATTGGACGGTGAATGTCAAGTGGGATTCTGACTCGAAGATCATCAGATATTTCCCAGTACGTATCTCCATCAGTGGAATTGACCGTATGGGCATATGCAACGACATCACGTCAAACATCTCCTCTAACATGGGTATCAACATGAGGAAACTTACTCTTGGTGCCGAGGACGGTATCTTCGAAGGTTTCATCGAGGTGCTTGTCACGGACAAGAGCATCCTTGATAAGTTGATCGCGACGCTGAAGAAGGTAGACGGCATTCAGAAAATTGTAAGAACAGATATTTAATATGAAGAAATTCATTTCCAAATACTTCCCTATCATTCCGGTGTGCATGGTGCTCATCCCGGTGATGTTTACGCACTCTTCTTGTGCAAACACCACTGAGGCCCCTTCAGGTGGTCCGAAGGATACGATTGCACCAGTCATCACCAAGATTTCCCCAAAGAACGGTGCTATCAATGTACCTACTGTTGGTGCTAGGATCAGTTTTACTTTCGACGAGTATGTGGTAGTAAAGAATCCGAAGAACATTTTTCTCTCCCCTCCTCAGGCGAAGTCACCTAAGTACAAGATCAAGGGAAAGACAGTGGAGATTTACTTCGAGGAGCCTCTTGACTCAAACACCACCTATACCATGGAGTTTACCGACGCATTGGCGGATAACAATGAAGGTAACATGTTTCCAGGTTTCACATATGTTTTCTCTACCGGAGAACATATTGATTCAATGATGGTTACAGGTGTCGTTCAGGATTGTAATACTCTGAAACCTATCAAAGGCGCTACTGTGATGCTCTATAGAAATCCAGCAGATTCTGCCATCTTTAATGAAAGGCCAGTGGCAGCCACAAAGACAGATGACTGGGGATTTTTCTGTATCAGGAACATACGAGATGACGCATACCGCATGTATGCCCTGAAGGATGGCAACTCAAATAACATCTATGATCCTTCTGAGCATGAGCTCATCGGTTTCATTGATTCGCTGATTCGTCCTAAGACCAAGCTCAATGATTCACTTCCTGAACTTCAGAAGTACGAGATGAAGGATACGGTGAACTGTCTTGCGAGAAAGACTGAGTATGAGGTTAATATCTTTAGAGAAAAACCTACTACTCAGATGATTATGAACAAGGTCAGGGTCTCTGATAGGACATCGTACATTACTTTCTTGGCTCCAAATGCCCATGTGGATTCCATGTGGATCAAGGGTGTACAGCCTGATAGGCTCATCACTCAGTTCAATATCCAGCGTGATAGCCTTGAGATCTGGGTAAATGACAGAAAGAGGATGCCAGATACTCTGCATCTGTTCGTGAACTATAGAAAGACAGATACACTCGGTCTGCTGAAGCCTGAAACTGAGCACGTTAAACTCTATGTTGAAGGAAAGGGCAAGAAAGCCTCAAGAAGTAGCCGTAGAGATCTTAAACATGAAGATACTATCTGCGTCTATACACTTAAGGCTGATCCTACTACTGTGGAGCAGTACGGATATCAGCTTGAATTCAAGTATCCTATCATAAATGAGAAATTTGATAGTCTTGTCTTCCGCTCCGTAAGCCCTAAGCAGAAGGATGCTGTACTGAAATATGAGGTAGAAAGGGATTCTATGAATCTCAGATGCTACACTATACGTCCTAAGGAGAAGTTCCTTCCAGGATACGAGTATTTCCTCAAGCTTCCAAACAGGGCTTTCAGAGATATCAATGGCTTCTATAGCGATAGTACCGAGGTGAAGGTTTCACTTCCTACAGATGACAAGCTCAGCACCCTCAAGATGAATATGACGGGTGTGAACAACAAGTATATCGTGGATTTGCTTGATGAGAAGAAGGAGAAGACCATCAGATCATTCATAATCGATTCTGATTGTGTCCTTGTATTCCCTTACATCACCGCCGGAAAATATGCCATCAGAATCACCGAAGACATTAACAGGAACTCAATCGTAGATACGGGTTCACTTCTGGAACATCGTCAGCCAGAAAAGGTTAAGTTCTTCAAGATCAAGGATGAAAGCCTTATCGAGATCCTCGAGAATTCTGAGATGGAGCATAGCGTAAACCTTAGTGAGCTGTTCAAGAACTAGTATGAAGAAAACAATATTCATAATGATGCTTTGCCTCTGTGCGATGCCGCTTTCGTCATCGGCGCAGAAGAGGCTAAAGAAAGATGTCGCATCCAAAGGAGATGTCCTGGAGTTCCCCGAGGAATACCTTGACACAGTGAAGGTAGGTGGTACATTTCATATCAATGATTACAGTATGATCGGCGTTCATGGTGGCGCGACATTCAGCCAGATGATCTTCAATCCGAACTACAACCAGACTTTCCTGTTTACTCCAGGAAATTTCGGTGTGTCTTTCAGTCAGTATGGAAAGATGTTCGGCACATATCCTTATTTCGGATATGAGGTAGGACTCTACTATACCCATGAAGGATACAAGTTCAAGATGAACGAGGAAACAGGCCAGATACAAAGCATAGAAGGCGCTACTCAGGTGACTTATGATGTAGTGGAAGTGCCTATCCTATCGGCGTTTCACTACGATTTTCCAAACTTCAAGCTTGTAGGATGCGCAGGATTCTACGGTGGATATAGAACTAATATTCATCGTGTGGGAGATTATGTGAATCCAAAATATGAAAATACCTTTCTTCCTACGGACATACGTTTTGACTATGGTTTCGAAGGTGGCGCAGGTATAGGATATGTGCTTGCTCCGTTTGAGTTCCATGTCATGGCTAAGTGCCGCTGGGGATGGCAGCATGCCTTCCAGCCTGATGCATACAGCAAGTATTATTATCGCTTCGCTACTCCGCTCGACATATTCGTGGAGGCAGGCTTATATTTCCACCTTTCAAGAAGAACAGGAAGAAGTCGCGCGATGCTTAGAAAGGAAGCACGTGAAATCGTTTATAATCCAGAGAAGGAATAAAAATATGATATCTTCAGAAGTAAAGGTCGGTAACGTAATGATAGGTGGAGAGCATCCTATCGTTGTCCAGACCATGTGCAATACTCACACATACGATGTGGAAGCTACTGTGGATCAGTGTAAAAGGATGGTTGAAGCAGGGGCGGAAATCATCCGTATCACGGTGCCAGGACTTGCTGAGGTGGAGCATATGCGTGCCATCAAGGAGTCTTTGCGCAGTCAGGGTATAAACGTCCCTCTGGTGGCCGATATCCACTTCTCGTCAGAGACAGCGATAGCTGTGGCGTCAGTTGTGGAAAAGGTCAGGATCAACCCAGGAAACTTCCATCGTGACCATGAGCAGGCTAGAATCCAGTTTGCACGCCTTCTGGAGGTCTGTCGTGAGAATGGTACAGCCATCAGGATCGGCCTTAATCATGGCTCATTGGGCGCTTATATAACAGATCTTTATGGCAATACTCCAAATGCTATGGCGAAAGCAGCCATGGAGTGGATAGAGATGTGCGTAGCGGCTGATTTCCACGATGTAGTCGTGTCTCTCAAGGCGTCGAATACCGTGGTGATGGTCGAGGCGTACAGACTCCTTGTGAAGGAAATGGAAGCCGTAGGCGTGGCATTTCCGCTTCACGTAGGAGTCACGGAAGCCGGCAACGGAGACTCTGGCCGCATAAAGTCTTGTGTAGGCATTTCATCGTTGCTGTCTGAAGGTATAGGCGATACTATCAGAGTATCTCTTACCGAGGACCCTGTGAATGAGATTCCCGTCGCACAGTACTTGGCAGACCGCTATGATAGACGCATAACCTCGTCTCTTACAAATATTTCCATCACAGGAAAGTCTGCAGTAGCTACTTACCTCTCCCCTTCTCGTGAGAAGCTTCTTCTGGATGCGGCCTGCGACTTCGGCAAGCGCCTGCTCGACAGAGAGCTTGATGATGTCACCTTCAGGGGCACCTACATGGAAGATGGCAAGGAGATCTCCATCGAGGAGTCTGGATTTGGCGAATACCTTCGCGATGAGATCCTGCAGGCTGCGAGACGTCGCTTCTACAAGCCTGAGTATATAGCCTGTCCTGGATGCGGCCGTACCATGTACGACCTGCAGACAGCCTTTGAGCAGGTCAAGGAGCGCACAGCCCATCTTAAAGATGTCGTAATCGCTGTTATGGGATGCATTGTCAATGGTCCCGGCGAGATGGCAGATGCTGACTGGGGATATGTGGGTGAAGGCAACCACAAGGTCTCAATATACAAGAAAAGCGAGCCAGTGCTTCGTCATATCCCTGATACTGAAGCAGTGGATCGCCTTATAGAACTTATCGAGGCAGACTCTATTTCAGAGTCGTGATACCCGATATTGGATATAATTCCCTATTTCTTCTTGAACTTGCTTAAAAGTCGTCTACACGCATCAGTACTACTTCCTGACGAAATGCTTGAAGTCTGATCCGACCGTGCCTTCTTGGAATGTGGTGCCGAGCCTCTGCCATTCCATTTCTTTCTTCGTGAGTTTGGTAACAACGAAAGACTGGACATCCATCGTGAACTCACTCGATGGGAACAAGATTATTGAAGGGCCATCTTTCTCGTCTTGAGTAATCTGGAATCTCGTAGCTGTATTCTGTTCTCCGGCGAAAACATCGTAGAAATGAATGTCTAACGTGCCGTCTGCCTTGAAGGTATATGTCTCACCGCCTTCCGGACAATAGTATGGATAAGCGGAATAGTCATCCACCCAAGTGCCGAGGATATTGTTCTCATTAATCTCTAACTTTGTGCACCCTGCAAAAGCAAGGATGGCCATGATAACCAGTGATATCTTCTTCATGCTATGTAACTTTTTGCCTGTTCATTGAACGTCCTCAGCGTTTTGACAATGTTGACCATTTCGACAATCAACACTCAGTCGATTGTTACGAGATTCTTGAATAGCCATCATTCTCACTTTGGGTAATATGGTATTTCGTGGTGGTATACTCTATTTCAGAGTAGCAATAATAGTCTCACAGGCTCTTGTATAGTCACCTACTTCCACCTGGATGTCCGCATCCAGAGGGAGGTACATGTCTATGCGTGAACCAAACTTGATCACTCCGCACTGCCTGCCTGCCTCAGTAGGAAGGCCAGGCTTCGAGTAGCTGACGATACGGCGTGCAAATGTGCCCGCGATCTGCTTGAAGAATACCTCCTGTCCAGATGCAGTCTTGATGCAGGTAGATGCGTGCTCATTGAGCTCAGACGACTTAGGAAGGAAGGCAAGCAGGTATCTTCCAGGGTGATACTTATAATATGTCACTTCACCGGTGACTGGCCAGAAGTTCGCGTGCACATCGAAGAAGTCCATATACACGGACACCAGGATGCAGTCTCTCTGGAGGTACTCCTTTTCGAAGGTCTTCTCGCAGATGACGACCTTGCCATCTGCCACCGAGGTGACGAGGCTGCCGCTTCCAAACTGCTGACGTCGAGGAATTCTGAAGAAGTAGGTGATGAAACCACATGCGAAAAAGCAGAGGCCTACCACGATGAGCATGAGCCACTTCATATTACATATCCAGATGGTGAGGAATGCAATACTGATGGCTATCAGCCACACTGTCGCAATGGTTCCGTACGAGTTCCTGTCGATTTTCATTTAGATAAGGTTAAATAGGATTAGGTATACAATGCCCATAGGGATGGCGATGAGGGCGCTGTCGAAGCGATCCATCATGCCACCGTGGCCTGGGATAATGTTTCCTGAATCCTTCAGATTATAGAATCTCTTCCATATAGACTCGATGAGGTCTCCAAACACTCCAGCTACGTCGATGAGTATAGCGAGTACGATGACGTGCGTAAGAGGGAGTGAGAGCCAACCTATCTTATAGAAGAACAATGCTGTAGCGATGGAGAACACTATGCCACCCCAGACACCAGTCCAGGTCTTCTTAGGTGAGATGGATGGGCAGAGCCTGCGTCCATACTTCTGGCCGATGGCCATGCCGAACACATATCCACCTACATCTGACATAGCCACGATGCAGAACATCACAAGCACATATATGCCTGAGAATGAGCCATCTGAGAATACTCCAAGATTAAAGATGGACATAGGGATCGCAAGATACAGGATAGAAGCGAACAGCGCGAATGCATCTGACAGCTGCGACCTGTCCTTGAGGAAGAGAAGGCTTGCGCAGATGGCAAAGAGTCCGATAAAGAGGAATGCAAGGACACTGGTGTTCCAGCCAAATGCCTCTATACCAAACACCGCAGCCGGCACTGAAAGGCCGGCCAGGATGGTGATTACCTGCTGAACAGGATATTTCTTGCCCAATGACATCTTCTGGAACTCGTTCATCATGAGGACGGTTACCAGCAGTATGAATGCCAGGAAACAATACTTGTTTATGAGAAGTCCAGCGGCCACTATCGCGGCGTAGACTATCGATGAGAGGGTTCTAATCAGTAACTTCTTCATTGGTAATTACTTCCTCTTCTTTTTTAGGGTTTAGACGCTCGTCGCCGTGCTTTCCGGCCTTAGGGCCAAGAACCTTCTCAACATCCTCAGCTGTCATGACTTCCTTGCTGAGGAGTATCTGGGTAAGGGTCTCGACCTCAGACCAATGCTCCTTGAGCAGAGCCCTTGTACGCTCAGTCACCTGATCGCTGAGTGCCTTCGCTTCGGCGTCAATTATCTCGGCTGTCTTTTCGCTGTAAGGCTTCTGGAACTCATATCCGTACTGACCTGTAGAGTCGTAGTATGAAAGATTTCCAACCTTGTCGCTCATACCATAGTACTTGACCATGGCATATGCCATCTTTGTAAGTCTCTCAAAATCATTTAGCGCACCAGTGCAAGGGATACCTCCATTTGCAATCTCCTCTGCTACCCTACCTGCTACGAGGCTGCACATCTGGTCGATCATTTCGCTCTTCGAGCTGGTAACCTTCTCATCTGGAAGATACCAAGTAAGACCGAGGGCCTCGCCACGTGGGATGATGCTTACCTTGAGTACAGGGTCGCAGCCTTCGAGGAGCCAGCCTGCGACAGCATGACCCACTTCGTGGAACGCTGTGAGGCGCTTCTCCTCTGGCGACATGATGGTCTTCTTCCTTTCGATGCCACCCACGATACGGTCAACTGCCTCAATGAAATCTGAGCCATCGACAGCCTGCTTGTCATGACGAGCCGCTGTGAGAGCTGCTTCGTTGCAGACATTTGCGATATCAGCGCCAGAGAATCCAGCTGTGTGCTTGGCAATGCTTTCGAGATCGAAGTCGCTTGAAAGCTTGAGCTTACGAAGGTGAACGTTGAAAATCTCCTTACGCTCGTCGAGGTTTGGCAATGTCACATGAATCTGACGGTCGAAACGACCAGCTCTCATGAGAGCCTTGTCAAGGATATCAGCTCTATTTGTCGCAGCAAGAACGATGACGCCACTGTTTGTGCCGAAGCCATCCATCTCAGTCAGGAGCTGGTTCAGAGTGTTTTCACGCTCGTCATTTGAGCTGAAACCAGCATTCTTTCCTCTCGCACGTCCCACTGCATCGATCTCATCGATAAATACGATACATGGTGCTTTCTCCTTTGCCTGCTTGAAGAGGTCGCGTACACGTGATGCACCTACGCCGACAAACATCTCCACGAAATCAGAACCCGATATAGAGAAGAATGGAACATTGGCCTCACCGGCAACAGCCTTCGCGAGCAATGTCTTACCGGTTCCTGGAGGACCAACGAGAAGCGCTCCCTTAGGGATTTTACCTCCAAGTGAAGTGTATTTTTTCGGATTCTTCAGGAAGTCCACGATCTCCATCACCTCTTCCTTTGCACCGTATAGACCAGCCACATCCTTGAATGTGACATTCACTTCATTCTTGTCGGCAAGCTTGCCAGTGGACTTGCCTACGCTGAATACTCCACCACCGGCACCGCCAGCGCCGCCCATGCCACGGTTCATGCCACGGAACATCCAGATCCAGAAAATGATGAGCATGAGTGGGAAAATGAGCCACTCAAGTACCTGCCCCCACATCTTGTCGTCATTTTCCATGACGATCTTAACCTGGTCTTTCTCTGCAAGTGTGCCATTCAATGCCTCGAACTCAACTTCTGCATCAAACTTGTTTGACACAAGGAAGTTAAAGTGAGGTGAAGACTTAGGAAGCACACCACCTGGGAAGTGGTCTGAGTACTTCGAAAGTTTTTCAGGCTTGATGGTGATAGTACCCTTGAAGTCATTTCTTACAAAATGAATCTCCTTGACATCACCACTGGTGACCATATCTTTGACCTCCGCCCACTCTACTTTCTGTGGCGGAACGCCACTGTTTGTGAGCAGGAGATATCCAATGCCCAAGATCAGAACAAGATAGAGCCAGGAGATGTTAATCCTGATTATCTTCTTCTTCGGGCCTGTAGGTTTCTTGTTATCTGCCATTTAGAAAAGAATTAAAGTTCTTCCTCTGTCTGAACCTTCTTCGCAGGTTTCTTGCGGAACTTGTACTCCTTCTTAGGAGCATCAGCCCAAAGGTCCTCGAGGCGATAGAACTCGCGGTACTCGCTGAGGAAGACGTGTACTACTATGTTTCCATAGTCAAGTATGATCCAGAAGTTGTTCTCCATACCCTGGGTGCGAAGTGGCTTCATGCCGAGCTCCTCGCGGGTCATCTTGATGATGTTGTCCGCGATAGCGTTTACATTTGTGGTGGAGTCAGCGTTGCAGACTACGAAGTAATCGGCAATGGATGAGCCCACTGGCCTGAGGTCCAGGGAAACTACGTTCTGTCCTTTCTTATCAAGAATCGCATCAGCTATGACGCGCAAATCGTGTGTAATCATATTTTATGTTATATTTGCAGTGTATTCGTACAAATATAATACAAAAAACGGGCAAATGGAACTTCACAGCACAATAACATGGCATGATGTCATAGATTCTACGAATTCAGAGGCTAGACGTGTACTGCCTTATATTGACAATCTGTCAGTAATCGCCGCAGAGCGACAAACTGCCGGTCGTGGACAGGGCGATCACAAGTGGCACAGCATGGCCGGAGTGAATCTCACATTCACAGCTGTATTCAAGTTTCATCATCCTGCAGAGCATGACTCGGAAGAGAAAAGGGCTGCCCAGCTTGATGTAAAGGACGCTCTTTATATTACACAGATCGTTACCCTCGCCCTCCGTCTGTATCTTGATTCACATGGTGTAAAAGCAAGGATCAAGTGGCCCAATGATATCTATGTGGGAGACAAGAAGATTTGCGGCATCCTTATCGAGAATGTGCTGTCTGGCTCAAATGTAGACTCAAGCATTGTCGGAATCGGCCTGAACATTAACCAGACGGACTTCCCTGCTGACCTGCCAAATCCTATATCATTGGCCATTCTCACTGGAAAGAGCTATGACGTGCATAAGGAGCTTCAGGTACTCATGGAGTATATCGCACAGTGCCTGGACAAGTCAAATACAGAAGAAGGCCGCGCCTATCTGGACACGGTCTTCAACGAGTATATGTTCAGGCTTGACGCCTAGGCTTCCCTGAGTGATTTGATCGCCTCTGGCGGGTTCCCACCGCGGAACACGGAACTGCCGGCGACAAACATGTCCACGCCGGCTTCTTCGAGTGTGCCAATGTTTCCGACGCCGACGCCACCGTCCACCTGGATGAGGCATTCTGAGCCCGTCTCGCGTATCCTTGACTTGAGAGCCTTGACCCTGTCGTAAGTGGCCTCGATAAACTTCTGTCCACCGAATCCGGCGAAGACAGACATCACTACGATATAGTCTGCTTCCGAGACAAACTCAAGCGCTTTCTCTATAGGATAATCTGGGTTGATAGCCACTCCCGCCTTGACTCCCATTGCCTTTAAGTTCTTGATAAAGTCAATCACCGATTCGCCTTCACGTTCAACCGCTTCCGCGTGAAAACTTATCATCTGTACGCCGAGCTTCACGAGGCGTTCGAAGTAGTTTTCTGGGTGAACTATCATAAGGTGCGCGTCCATCGGAATAGTGGCTATCTTCGATACTGGTTCGACTACTGAAAAGCCAAATGAGATGTTAGGCACCAGGGTGCCGTCCATGATGTCGAGATGGATAATGTCTGCGCTTTCATTTAAAAACGCAATCTCGCGACCGAGATTGAGAAAATCGGCCGCGAGAATGGATGGTGCTATAAGTCTCATCAAGTAGAATTATTCGAAATTTGTTACCACGTCAGCAAGCAGATCTACGAACTTGTCAAGAGATGCAATCTCCATTCTCTCGCCAGGTGCGTGAACGCCACGGAGTGTAGGTCCAAATGAAATCATGTCAAGGCCAGGGAACTTGTCAAGGAAAAGACCGCACTCGAGACCTGCATGGATAGCGAGTACGAGTGGCTCCTGGTTGAACAATCTCTTATATGAATCTACACAGACCTTTAGGATGTTTGACTTAACGTTTGGCTTCCATCCTGGATATGGATACTTATGCTCTACATTGGCGCCTGCGGCAAGGAAGTTTGCAGCTACCTTGTTCTGCATCATGATGCGCTCTGAGAGTGTGCTGCTTCGCTGGCTGGTGCCGATGCGGATAATGCCCTTCTCTGTCATTCTAACAGAAGCAAGGTTTGTGGATGTCTCCACAAGTCCAGGGATGTCCTGGCTCATCGCGAATACTCCGTGAGGGCAAGTGAAGAGCGAAGTGATGAGGCGCTTGGTTACGTCTGCCTCTACGACTTTCTCATTGAGGCCTGAACCGCATGACTTGAACTGAAGGCCTGGATCGGTAACTCTGAACTCTTCCTTGACTTCGCGACCAAATGCCTCGAATCTTTCGATGGTAGCCTTGCCGTCTGGTACGCGAATAGCGCACTCACACTCGCGTGCGATGGCGTTTGGCTTGTTTCCACCGTGGATCATCATCAGTTCAAATCCATGCTCAAGCTCGGTATAAAGGAATCTTGCGAGAATCTGGATGGTGTTTGCCCTACCCTTGTTGATGTCATCGCCGCTGTGGCCACCGATGCCACCGCAAACCTTGAGTGACACTCTGTCGTAGCTTGGTGTAGGTGAAACCGTATCGTATGGGAACTCGATAAGGGTATTAATTCCTCCGGCGCAACCGATGAAGAGCTGACCTTCGTCCTCAGAATCAAGGTTTATGAGAGTCTTTCCTGTGAAGAAGCCTTCCTTCATGAATTCTGCTCCGTCCATTCCGGTCTCCTCGGAAATGGTGAAGACGCACTCGAGACGGCCAGAAGGGATGTCGCTTTCGAGCAATGCGAGACAAGCGGCGATACCGATGCCGTCGTCAGCGCCTAGCGTGGTGTCGGGAGCTACCATCCAACCATTCTCGATGATGTAGTGGATAGGGTCCTTTGCGAAATCATGCTGCACGCCTGAATTCTTCTCGCATACCATGTCCTGGTGTGCCTGAAGAACAAGAGTAGGGACATTCTCCTTTCCAGCAGAAGCCTCCTTGATGATGTTTACGTTTCCGATTTCGTCTACCTTGCACTCAAGTCCGTGTGCTGCTGCAAAATCAACAAGATATTTGGTCATCGGCTCCTCGTGGCCGGATTCGCGCGGGATCGTGGTGATCACGCGGAAATGCTCAAGTACTGATTTAGAATCCATAATTATAGTTATAATATGAACGTTATTTACTACAAAAAATGTGCTACAGCTGAAGGCTGAGCACATCTCGATGTCTTATTCTGTCACAGTGGCAAGTGACTTGCTGATGTCACTGACATACTGCTTGAATACTTTGTCTGTCGCCATGAGGTCGGAGACTGTCGTACATGCGTGGAGCACCGTGGCGTGGTCCTTACCTCCAAGCTCAGAGCCAATGGTCGAGAGCGAGCAGTTAGGAACCAATGTCCTACTGAGGTACATCGCGATCTGTCGTGCCTGAACCACCTGGCGCTTGCGAGTCTGTGAAACAAGAATGTCGCGCGTGATGTTAAAGTACTCACAAACAGCATCCTGAACCTTGTCGATGGAAATCTCTGAATGCTCTTCGCTCACGAGACTCTCGGTGATGCGCTCTGCAAGTTCAATGGAATCGCCAGAACGAGTGATGGTAGCGTGAGCAATGTATGAGATCAATGCGCCTTCGAGCTCGCGGAAACTTGATTTAACGCGTGTGGCGATATACTCAAGCACCTCATCGCTTATCTCCACACCCTCGCGGAATGCCCTTGACTTAAGCATGGATAGTCTGGTAGCGTAATCTGGCTTCATGAGCTCTACAGAAAGTCCCCACTTGAAACGCGAGAGAAGTCTTTCCTCGAAGTTCTGAAGGTCAGCTGGAGATCGGTCTGATGTGAAAACGAGCTGCTTTCCAGACTGGTGTAGGTGATTGAATATGTTAAAGAATGCATTCTGTGAACCAGCGCCTACAAGATCCTGGATGTCATCCACGATGAGAATATCGATCTTCTGGTAGAATGCGAGGAAGTCAGTAAGCTTGTTACGGACATTCACAGCATCCATGTACTGGGTCTTGAATTCATTTCCTCTGACATAAAGGACAATGAGCTCAGGGAATCTCTCCTTGATGGAATTTCCGATAGCCTGTGCGATATGAGTCTTTCCGAGGCCAGGACCGCCAAACACGAACAGAGGGTTGAATGGAGTCTTTCCTGGGGCGTTCGCAATGTTCATGCCTGCGGTGATGCCCATTCTGTTGCACTCGCCTTCAACGAGGTTTGCGAAGCAGTATGCAGCCTTGAGGCGAGGATTTATCTTAATCTTCTGCTGTATGCCAGGATATACAAATGGTCCAGGGTTTGACGCAGGATTATAAGAGGTGATGTTTACAGGTCTGTTCTGAGCTTCTGCTGTCTCTGCAGCAGGGAATCTCATGGCTGGCTGAGCCTTGACTGGCTTCACCATATATGTAAGACGAGCATCAGCGCCAATGACTCTCTTCAAGGTCTTCCAGATAACGTCTATGAACATCTCTTCAAGATACTCACGGAAGAAATCTGTAGGTACTTCCACTGTGATGGTAGAATCAACCATAGACACAGGCCTGATCGGCTTGAACCAGGTATTGAATTTAGCTGGCTCGACTACCTGCTCGAAGATGCGCATGCACTCGTTCCAGATATCAATATGTCTATTGTTGTTCTCCATTTAATGATAAGTAAAAACTCCGTAAGGGCTAGTATCCCTTTCCGGAGTGCAAAATTGGTTGAAAAAAAAGTAATAAAAAACTTAATTCACTATTTGATTTTAACTTTTTTTTGCCTAAATATTAGTTTGGAAATATCTTAAACGTTTAACTTTTAAAGGTCTGAGTATCAATAATATAGTAATTAGGAAAATTCGTAAATGCTTTATTTTTGTGTTATTTATAATTTAGAATGATTCTAAATAAGCAAATCCTTATTTCACGCGCGTACAAAGCTCATTTTCAACCTTTACAAGGAAAGAATCGGGGTATTTTTCCTTGATCTTACGATACATTTCCCTGGCTTTTGTCTCGTTGTCGGAACAACCTATGAAATACTTATATAATTTACCTGTCCAAACACTCTTCGGTTCATATCCTAGAAAGTACTTATCCGAAGGTGACATCTTCTTACCTGTAGCTAGAACCTGAGTACCGTAATAAACTGTACTAGAGACATTTGCATTATCTGTCGAAGTCTTGGTAGGCTGCTCGTCAACCTTCTTTTCCTCTGATTTCTGAGTGCTTGCATCCTTTTTCTGTGGAAGAGGCTTCTTGACAGTGGCACCTACGCTTTCATCGTAATAAGTCTTGTACTCACAGAACGCCTCGAAGATCTTATCTACCATCTTTTCAAGTGATTTAGAATCACGTAGTTGAGCTAGGTCACTTGAATTAGACATGAAACCCATTTCGAGGAGCACGGCAGGCATGCTTGCGAGTCTGAGAACGGCAAAATTCTGCTGTCTCACACCAAGGCTGTTATGGAACGGACCTCCATCAGACATCTTTTGGTCTACGAGCTGCGCGAAGATCAGACTCTGCTCACGGTAAGCATTGTTCATAAGATGGAGGAAAATGTCTGACTCTGGATCTGAAGGATCGAACCCCTGGTACCTGGTAGTATAATCATCCTCCAGAAGGATTACTTCATTCTCTCGCTGACATATCTCCATGTTGAAAGCATAGGTGTCGCTGTTCGACTTGGATGACTGTCCAAGTATCCATGCAGAGAAGCCATTTACCGACTTGCTCTTGGTCGCATTTACATGGATGGAGATGAAAAGTCCAGCTCCTTTGTTTGTCGCGTACTTGGCTCTGTCGTTCAGTGGCACGAATACATCGTTTGACGATCTGGTGAGGTACACAGACATATCTGGATATGCTGCAAGTATCTTCTTCTGAAGGCCTTCTGAAATCTTGAGTACAATGGTTTTCTCGTATGTCTTCCTGTCGGCACTGACACAACCAGGGTCTTTGCCTCCATGGCCTGGGTCGATGACGACAGTGTTCAGTCCAAGGGACTTAGTCGCGCTCCCCTGTCCGAAGGACACGACAGATACAGAAATAGCGCTCAAAAGCAGTGCTGCTCCACGTAATATGATGGTCTTTATTCTCATTAAGCTTGTAAATGGAATCAAAATTTCTTTTTGTAAAGATAGATATATATCAACTTTTTACAAAATCTTAAGCAGTATTCGTCTTTTTACAACATTTATGCTGGAATAATGCAGAGCTGAAATTTAGCAGGAATGACGATTCCTGATTCATGGTTTGCGCGAACGCCATTATCGTAATTCGATAAAAAACGGACTACTTCGCCACGAGTCATGTTTAAGTAGTCCAAAATTTATCGTAAAACGATAATCGGACAATTAATGGCTCATGCTAAACTGTGTGGTTGTGTCTGGATTCTTGGCTCCAGGTGCTTTCATGTTGAAATTAATTTTCATATATTTGTCCTCTTATTTAATTTATGGCAAGATTCTTGACCTTGAGGCAGTGAATCTTCCGTAAGAATTTACAGAATAATTGAAGTTTAGTAATACAAAATATTTCTTAGGTGCCTTGGTGGCCCTTATGCTTCTGAGCTGCTTCTCGGCCTTCGGACAGAATAACCGTAGAAGAGCTCGTTCAAACAGAGGAGCAAACACCGAGGTTGTCCTGCCAAATACTGACCTTGAGGGTCTTAAGCTGGAGAAGCTTGATTCGGCGGGAAGAGCGCGGCTGGACTCCACGAACCGCGCGAAGCAGGCGAAGCTTGATTCGATAGCGTTCGTGAAGGACTCCACAGCGCGTGCGGATTCGCTTTTCCGCGCGGATTCATTGGAAATGCTCTCCAAGAGCTCGCTTGAGCTGCCAGCATTCACCGGTGCGAAGGATTCCATTGTCGAAGTATTCTCAAACGGACAGAAAAAAATCTACTACTATGGCGATGTCACCGTCACCTACCAGGGCATGAAGCTTACGGCGGATGTGATGGAGTATGACATGAACACAGGTATCGTGAATGCACGAGGAACATTGGACACCCTCACGGGCCAGTGGAAGGGTTTGCCTGTGATGGAGCAAGGCCAGGCCAAATACGAGATGGAGAAGCTGAAGTATAACTTCAACACGCAGAAGGCCTTCATCACGAACATGACCACGAATGAGCAGGAAGGCATCCTGCATGGCCAGAACATCAAGATGATGCCTGACCGCACGATCAACGTCTCCAAGGGACGCTACACCGTGTGCGATGCGGAGGAGCCACACTATTATATGAAGATGACTTCGGCGAAGGTTATTCCTGGGAAGGACGGAAACACCATCATCTTCGGCCCGGCAAACCTTGTGGTGGGTGATGTGAGCATCCCATTCATTGGCCTCCCATTCGGATTTGTTCCTAAAAAGCCGCAGCGCGCCACGGGACTTCTGATGCCTACATTTGGTGAGGAGGCGACGCGAGGCTTCTATATGCGCGACGCTGGTGTATATCTCGTGCTGGGTGACTACTTTGACCTTTCATTGACTGGAGACCTCTATACATTGGGTTCTTGGGCGGTTGATGTGAATTCCCGTTACAAGGTGAACTACAAGTTCAATGGTAACTTTGCCTTCACCTACTCGAATGACCAGGGAGGTATCAAGGACACGCCTAGCTTCTTCCAGAGCTCAAACTTCTCGCTCAAGTGGTCTCACACACAGGATTCCAAGGCACGTCCAGGAACTTCGTTCTCTGCGTCCGTAAACTTCTCCAGCCCTGGAAACAACAAGTATAACGCTCACTCTGTGAACGAAGCTTTGCAGAACCAGATATCATCATCCGTCTCTTTCTCCAAGAACTGGGCGGGAAAGGTGAACCTTTCAGTCAATGCGCTGCATAGCCAGAACTCACGAGACAGTTCGTATACATTCACATTGCCTAATGTCACACTCTCTGTGAGCACATTCTACCCATTCAAGCAGAAGAACAGGGTCGGAAAGGAGAAGCTCTACGAGAAGATCTCATTTGGATATAACACCTCGCTGCAGAACAAGATCAACTTCAAGGCGAGCGAGTTCGGAAAGGACGGATTCACAGACAAGTTCAAGAATGGCATGAGCCATAACTTCTCTATCGGTCTTCCATCCTTCTCCCTCTTCAAGTACATCAATGTCAGCCCATCGGTAAGCTACGGAATGAACTGGTTCTTCAGGAAGTCCGAAGCGCAGCTTGACGAGGAATCTGGCAAGCCTATACTTGTGGAAGGCAAGCAGTTCAGCACTTTCGGCATCACGCAGAATACTTCAGCGAGTGCTTCTGTGAGCACGCGTCTGTATGGTATGTATAACTTCGGCAAGTATTCGAAGATCCAGGCCATCAGACATGTCGTGTCGCCGTCTTTATCATTGTCATACATGCCAGACCTCTCCAAGGTCAATGGATGGCGTGAGATGACCTACCTCGACAAGAATGGCAAGGAGAACGTCTATTCCTATAATATCTATCAGGGACAGCTTCTATCGGCGCCAGGAAAGGGTCAGACTGCCAGCATGAGCTTCACTCTCGGAAACAACTTCGAGGCGAAGGTCCGCGATCTGGCAGATACCACCGGAAAGGGTTCGAAGAAGGTGAAGCTTCTCGATCAGTTGAACTTCAGCACAGGATACAATTTCCTCGCGCCTGAGTTCAAGATGAACACTATCGGTGCCACGATGTCCACCACCCTCTTCCAGAAGATGAACATCAGTGCAAACGCAAACCTTGACCCATATGCTATCGATGAGACTGGCAAGAAGGTAAACCGCTTCCAGATCGTCGAGAACTGGAGAAAGCCTCTCCGTCTCACAAATGCCAGCGCATCACTTTCTTATGCGCTCAATGGTGAAGGCAAGCTTGAAGGAATGGACGACGCTGCTGCGATGAGTTCTTCTGGCGGTAGCGGTGGCAGTGCGGGCGGCCATGGCGGACCTACCTATAACAGAATCTATTATCACCCGATTACTGGTGAGTATATACCTGGTGGATGGCTTTACTACACGAATCCGGCAGCCCCATGGTCTTTGAACTTCAGCTACACGTTCAGCTACTCAAAGAATTATTCGAATGCGAACAACCAGCTGCAGGTCAAGCATAACTTCACACAGACTGTCAGCCTGAACGGTAACATCAAGCTCTCCCCTCGCCTCTCTTTGAATGGAAACACCGGCTTCGACCTTATGGCGATGAAGCTTACCACTTCACAGATAAGCGCGACTTACGACCTGCACTGTTTCAACATCTCAGTTTCTTGGGTGCCTACCGGACAGTGGAAGTCATACAGTTTCCGTTTTGCGGCCAATGCTGCAGCCCTTGCAGACCTTCTCAAGTTCAAGAAGTCCAGCAGTTATTGGGATAATTAAATTTTTTATTTACCTTTGCACTGTCTCAATCAAGGCCGTGTTCTTGCGGCATTCCCCCGAGACTTTTATCCTATTAAACCATCATATTAAATAATGGCGTACTTACTTTATGAGCTCAGCCAGATGTCCCGAGAGGAACTCGAACAGCATGCTGCTGAGCTGAATGTCAAATTTGACAAGAAATCTACATCTGAGGATATCGCATTTGCCATTCTCGACGCACAGGCACTCAAGGCTTCAAAGGAGCCAGATGTGAAGAGGGAGAAGAAACCTCGCACGAGAAAGGAGAAGGCGACATCAGAGAAATCAGAAAAAACAGAAAAGACCGAAACCACTCCTACAGAGTCGGCAGAGGCTCCAGCGCAGAAGCGCCGCGGCCGTCCTGCGAAGAAGGCCGCAGAAGCGCCTGTCGCTGATGCTCCAGCTGTGGAGCCTGCGAAGGAGGCCACAGCAGAGACACCTTCTCAGCCTAAACAGAAAAGGGACAAGAAGAAGCCTGCTGCTGACAAGCAGCCAGTAGAAGCGGCAGCCAAGGAGCAGCCTAAGCCAGAGAAAGCGCAGGCCGCTCAGCAGGAGAGAAAGCATAAGAAGGGCGATAGGAAGCAGCCAGCAGCAGAGGCTGCGCAGGATGCTCCCGTAGCTCAGGAGGCACAGAAGAATTCGCCTCAGAACCAGCAGAAGAAAAAGAAGGATCCAGAGGAGATAGCGAAGAATGTCGCTGCCATCTCTGCGAAGCTTGCAGCGAGGTCTGCGGAGGGCCAGGCAGAAACTGCCGAGGCTCCTGCGACTGAGCTACAGCAGCGCCAGCAGAATCCTCAGCAGAACCAGCCTAAGAAGCAGCCTCGCATCGAGTTTGAGGGCACTGTGGAGGCCACAGGCGTACTCGAGGTGATGCCAGATGGATATGGTTTCCTGCGTTCTTCTGACTATAATTATCTGAATTCTCCAGATGATATATATGTATCTCAGCAGCAGATCAAGCAGAATGCACTGAAGTCCGGTGATACAGTTACTGGCGAGATCCGTCCTCCTCGCGAGGGAGACAAGTACTTCCCTCTCGTGAAGATCAAGTTCATCAACGGAAGAAAGCCTGAGTTCATCCGCGACAGAGTACCATTTGACTTCCTTACACCTCTCTTCCCTGATGAGAAGTTCAACCTCACAGGTGGCAAGGCTGGAAGGGATATCTCCTGTCGCCTCGTAGACCTTTTCGCCCCTATCGGTAAGGGACAGCGCGGACTCATTGTGGCGCAGCCTAAGACTGGTAAGACCATGCTCCTCAAGGCCATTGCCAATGCTATCGCGGAGAATCATCCAGAGGTCTACGAGATCGTGCTCCTTATCGACGAGCGTCCAGAGGAGGTTACTGATATGTCTAGAAGCGTGCGTGCCGAGGTGGTAGCATCTACCTTCGACGAGCCTGCGGAGAGACACGTGAAGGTGGCAAACATGGTTCTCGAGAAGGCTCGCAGACTCGTGGAGTGCGGCCATGACGTAGTCATTCTCCTTGACTCCATCACTCGCCTCGCCCGTGCATATAACACTGTGCAGCCTGCGTCAGGAAAGGTTCTTTCCGGTGGTGTGGATGCAAACGCCCTCCAGAAACCTAAGCGCTTCTTCGGCGCTGCCCGTAACATCGAGGGGGGCGGTTCGCTCACTATCATTGCCACAGCACTTACTGAGACTGGCTCAAAGATGGATGATGTGATCTTCGAGGAGTTCAAGGGTACTGGTAATATGGAGCTTCAGCTTGACCGTACACTCGCGAACCGTCGCATCTTCCCTGCTGTGAATGTGGTTCTCTCCGGCACACGTCGTGATGACCTTCTCTATCCTAAGGGATATGGTCAGAGAATCTGGATCCTTAGAAAACTTCTCGCCGACATGAACCCTACTGAGGCCATGAACTTCATGCTTCAGCTCATGGACGAGTACAAGACAAACGAGGACCTTCTCGACAACATGTCAAAGGTCAGCGTGCGTGATGTGAAAGCGTACGATTATTAGTAAATGAAAACGTATCGATTCCTTCAAATCTTGGTCGCTACAGCCCTCATAACGGCTTGCGGTGGCTCTCCTGCTACTCCGGAACCTCCTGTTAAGGACCCTGTGCCTTCAGATGAGGCTGGCGAGATATGGAGTGATCCTACTGGCGTCAAGGGCGGAAAATACATTTCCAATGGCAAGGTTCAGGTAGGTGTCGATCCTGCCCGTGGTGGCACTGTCTTCCATGTTTCTGAGGCAGGCAAGAAAAAGAATCTCGTCAACCACTACGACGAAGGTAGAGAGATTCAGCAGTCTTACTATGGCTGGGCTGACGGCAGCAGCTGGAATGGCCAGTCGTGGGTATGGAATCCTGTACAGGGCGGTAGTGCCAGTGGCGTGAAGGGCAAGATATTGAAGGATGAGAGCACTGAAGACAAGATAGTGATCACTTCTATCCCAGTCCTTTGGGCATCCGGAGAGATGGCTTCTGACTGCGAGATGAAGGAAGTCATCACCCTTGAAGGGGATGTGGTTCACATCAAGTTCTCCTTCAAGTATAGTGGAGCCAAGAAAGGTGACTCTCGTCATCAGGAACTTCCGGCGTTCTTCGTGGACTGGGATCTGAAGAACTTCGTTTGGTATAAGGGCAGTTCTCCTTGGACCAATGATAAACTCAGTAGTTATGTCCCAGACAGGTTGGACCAGACTGGAAAGAATGAGTATCAGGCGCTTCCGGAGCGCTGGGCTGCCTATGTCGATGACAGCGGCTGGGGCATTGGCCTGTACTCCCCTTCTTGCAGCCAGTGCACGCTCTACCGCTTCGGCTCGGGACCTGGTGGCCCCAAGAGTAGTCCATGCTCTTACTTCGCTCCTATTGCGACCATGGCAGTGGCTGCGAATTGGACTTATTCCTATGATGTTTACATCACCATTGGATCAAAAGAGCAGATTAGACAGAGATTTTATGACATCCATGCACGTAAGTAATGGAATTTAAGTTTGACGATACCATCTATGCTCCCGCCACTTCTGTAGGTGCGGGAGCTATAAGTATAATAAGGGTCAGCGGCCCGCATGCGGTAGACATTTGTGCGCAGCTTGTGAAGCTTGCGCACGGTTCGCTCCTGGATGCTGCTGGCTACACTCTGCATTACGGAACCATCTCGGCTGGCGACGGCCAAATTCTGGATGATGTGGTGGTGAGCGTATTCCGCGCGCCTCGCTCATATACAGGCGAGGATTCGGTGGAGATTTCTTGCCATGCTTCCAGGTATATCGTGTCGTCGATCATGCAGCTTCTGGCTGAAGCCGGAGCGCGCGCTGCAGAGCCAGGCGAGTTCACTCGCCGTGCATTCGTGAATGGCAAGATGGACCTCGCGCAGGCTGAGGCAGTAGCAGATGTCATCTCTTCATCTTCTGAAGCCTCGCATCGCGTGGCGTTTAATCAGCTGCGTGGCGGATTTTCATCGGAACTTCAAGTGATGCGCGGGAACCTCCTAGATATCACTTCGTTGATGGAGCTGGAACTTGATTTCAGCGAGGAGGATGTGGAGTTTGCGGATCGCTCGCAGATGCTTTCGCTGCTTGACGAATCCATTGCACATATCGACAAACTGTCGTCGTCTTTCCGATTGGGCAATGCCATCAAAAATGGCGTTCCCGTGGCGATAGTCGGCGCCGCGAATGCGGGTAAGAGCACGCTCCTCAATGCACTGCTCTCCGAAGAGCGCGCGATAGTCACAGACATCCCTGGCACGACTCGCGACACCGTCGAGGAGACTTATGTGCTCGATGGCATCCTTTTCAGGTTCATTGACACAGCCGGCATCCGTGAGACTTCGGAGACGGTGGAGAAAATAGGCATAGACCGCTCTTTTGCGGCCGCTGAGCGCGCTGATGTGGTCATCCTGATGGTTGATTCCACCTCGCCGCTTGAGGCCATCAAGGAGTCCGTTTCTTCGCTTCAGCCGCACATCGATGCGTCGAGCCAAACCGTGATCGTCGCTGCAAACAAATGCGACGTGGCCCCATGCCCTCCCGACCTTTCCGGGCTTTTGGATGCCAATGTTCCAGTCCTTCAGATCTCCGCTCGTTCTGGCCAAGGCCTTGACGAACTCCGTGCCGCGCTCATCTCGAGCCAGAGCTCTCGCCTCTCTGACGCCGGCGAGACTCTCGTCTCAAACGCGCGGCACTACAACGCCCTCTGCGCGGCCTCCCGCTCCCTCTCGCTCGTCCGCTCCGGCCTTCTCTCCCACACCCCTACCGACCTCGTCGCCCAGGATCTCAGAGAAGCGCTCTATCACCTAGGCACCATCACCGGCGAGATCTCCACGGACGAGGTGCTTGGGAATATCTTTAAGAAGTTTTGCATCGG
>JAKSJM010000037.1 GCA_024398075.1 Bacteroidales bacterium
TTTAATCTCTAAACTTCTTTACCTCGTTATCTATCTCTCAATATTTTCAAAGATCGTTCGCTTCATTTGCGAAGCGGATTGCAAAGGTACGAACATTTTTCATACCTGCAAATATTTTTCACAAAAATTCTTAAAAAAATGCAAAAAACCGCATTATTCTGCGAAAAGACCCACAATATTTAGGATCACCTGTGCCGCAGATTCCATATTTTCCACTGTCGCAAACTCCATCTTACCATGGAAATTCAGGCCACCAGCGAAGATGTTAGGGCATGGAAGGCCCATGAATGAAAGGTTCGCACCGTCAGTACCGCCACGAATAGGCTGGATCTTTGGCTTGACTCCAGCCATCTCCATTGCCTTGATAGCTTTCTCTACGATATGGTAGTGAGGCTCAACCTCCTTGCGCATATTGTAGTACTGATGACGAAGGTTAAGTGTAGCTGTACCCTCTCCATATTTCTGGTTGATGAAGTCCACACACTGCTGGATCACCTGCTTCTTGTGCTCATAGAGCGACATAGAGTGATCCCTTATAATATAAGAGATGGTAGCCTCCTCCACTGTGCCATTGAAAGCGATCAGATGGAAGAAGCCCTCATACCCTTCGGTATACTCTGGCTTCTGGTCTACTGGAAGAAGATCATTGAGTTCAATGGCAATGCGCATTGCGTTCTTCATCTTGCCCTTCGCGTATCCTGGGTGAACGTTGCGTCCCTGGATGCGTATTGTGGCAGCAGCTGCATTGAAATTCTCAAACTCAAGCTCACCCTTCTCGCCGCCATCCATGGTGTATGCGTAGTCGGCGCCGAACTTTGCGACATCGAACTTCACCACGCCACGACCAATCTCCTCGTCAGGAGTGAAACCTATCTTGATCTCACCATGCTTGAACTCAGGATGCTCCATGATGTACTGCGCAGCATACATGATTTCAGCCACGCCAGCCTTGTCATCAGCACCCAGAAGAGTGGTTCCGTCTGTGGTTACGAGAGTCTCGCCCTTGTGTGCGAGAAGCTCAGGGAACTCAGAAGGCTTGAGGAAGAGGCCCTCAACACCCTTGAGTGCCACATCACCGCCATCATAATCAGGGATGATCTGAGGCTTTACGCCCACTCCTGGAGCATCAGGTGCTGTGTCTACATGAGCAATGAAGCCTACTGCAGGAACTTTCTTATCTATATTTGAAGGTATGGTAGCCATGACATAGCCATACTCATCGAGTTCGGCCTGGATACCCATGGCACGGAGTTCATCTGTGAGCATCTGAAGCAGAACGAGCTGCTTAGCGGTAGATGGCTGACTCTCACTCTCTTCGCAAGACTGAGTGTCCACAGAGACGTATCTCAAGAATTTATCAAGAAGTGCTTCCATAACTATTTATCTTTTTTCATTGATGCAATGATCATGTATGCGATGATGGCCACAAATGGAATGATGGCTACTGCCTCACCATACTGAGCGTTCCAGTCTGCGAGGAACCAGTCCACATTGGCAAATTTGAGGATGGCAGAAACCACACCCATGAGGGCGCCGCCTGCAATGAAACCGCTGGCGATGAGGGTTCCCTTCTCCTGACGGGCAGCATTGAGCTCCTTGTCCTTGGTGCGTGAGCCGACGTACCATGAGATGGCGCCACCCACGAGAAGAGGAAGGTTCAGGTCAATTGGAATGAACATTCCGAGACAGAATGCGAGCGCAGGAACCTTGAAAACCGTGAGAAGGATAGCGATCACGGCTCCGATACCATAGAGGAGCCAAGGAGCGCTACCGCCATTCATCATAGGCTGGATGACTGCAGCCATGGCATTGGCCTGAGGAGCGACGAGTGCGCCTTCTCCCACGAAACCGTATGTCTGGTTCAGCACGAGCATGACACCAGCGACCGTAATGGCTGCGACAGCGGTGCCGACAAACTTCCAGGTCTCCTGCTTAGCTGGAGTAGTACCTACCCAGTAACCTATCTTAAGGTCGGTGATGAATGCACCTGCGACTGAAAGAGCGGTGCAGACTACGCCACCTATGAGCATGGCTGCCACCATGCCGGCATTGCCCTTAAGACCGCACGCCACAAGCACGAGGGCGGTGATGATGAGGGTCATGATGGTCATTCCACTGACTGGGTTCGAGCCGACGATAGCGATAGCATTGGCAGCGACAGTAGTGAAGAGGAATGAGATACCTGCCACAATGAGAAGGCCTACAAGGGCCTGCCAAACATTGTTCACCACGCCACCGAATGCGAAGAATGCGAATACGGCGAGAAGCGCTACTGCGATGCCGAGGACAACCTTCTTCATGGAGATGTCCTGCTGAGTGCGATCCACATCGGCAGTCGCCTGGCCTGGAGTCTTCTTGAACTCGCTCACAGCGAGGCCGATGGCTGACTTGATGACGCCTGCTGACTTGATGATGCCAATGATTCCGGCTGTCGCGATACCTCCGATGCCGATATGGCGAGCGTAATCCTTAAATATCTGATCTGGAGACATTTCCCCAATGGTCATGGTGACACCTGTGTGCATAAGGTCTATCACACTGCCGCCCCAGATGAGGTTCATCAGAGGAATGATGACAAGCCAAACGAGGAAGCTACCACAGCAGATGATGAATGCATAGCGAAGGCCAATGATATAGCCAAGGCCGAGCACCGCTGCGCCTGTGTTAAGCTTGAGCACGAGCTTCGCCTTGTCGGCAACGACCTGTCCCCAATGCATGACAGTGGTAGTAAGAGTCTCTCCCCATGCGCCGAAGGTCGAAACGATGAAATCGTAGAGACCGCCGATGACACCACTGACGAGAAGGGTCTTGGCGCCCTTGCCGCCGCCCTCGCCGTTCACGAGAACCTGAGTGGTGGCAGTAGCCTCAGGGAAAGGATACTTGCCGTGCATCTCCTGTACGAAATACTTTCTGAAAGGTATGAGGAAGAGAATTCCGAGCACGCCACCGAGAAGTGACGACAGAACCATCTGCCAGTAGTTGATCTCCAAGCCGAGGATGTAGATGGCTGGGAGTGTGAAGATGGCACCAGCTACCACTGCACCCGAGCAGGCTCCAATGGACTGGATGATGACATTCTGACCGAGGCCGCCTTTCTTTCCGAGTGCGCCTGTTACGCCTACGGCAATGATAGCGATTGGAATCGCAGCCTCAAACACCTGACCCACCTTGAGTCCGAGATAAGCAGCAGCCGCAGAGAATACGACTACCATCAAAAGACCCATCAGCACTGAGTAGACAGTAACCTCAGGATGCTTCTGACCTGGATTCAGAAGGGGTTTGTACTCCTCGCCTGGCTTAAGCTCTCTGTGAGCATTCTCAGGCAAAGAAAAATTCTTGTTCTCCTCCATGATATGTGTAAAGTTTTTGGTTAATCTTTAGATTTCTCTTCTGCAGGCACTCCCTTGCCCTTCTTTGCGGCCAGCTTAGCGTCTTCTTTTTCCTTCTGCTTCCTATACCTTTCTATATAACGCTGAAGCACCTTGTCTTCCTTCTCCTGACGCTTGGCTGCTTTCTTCAGGGCTTTCTGTTTCTTTAGTCTAAGCTTAGCCTGCTCCTTCGCAGCTTTCTCTGCGGCCTTTTCCGCGTCGCGCTTGTCCAGCTCAGCCCATCGAGCCTCTTTCGCGGCCTCTCGGGCTTTACGCTTCGCTTCGCGCGCCTCCCACTTGGCCTTGCGCTTCGCCTCATACTCTTCAAGTTCTTCTTCCTTGGTCTTCTTATGAACCTCCGGGGTAGCCGTTACCTGAACTGAGTCTTTCTGCGCAGACAAAGAGTCTGCAGGTGCAGAAAGTGAATCCTGAGGAACTGCGAGTGAATCAGTGACTTCTTCTCCTATTTCACCTAAAGCGAGGCTATCCACAGTAGCAGCGAGAGAATCCTTCACATGAAGTGAATCGATCAAGCCAAGAGAATCCTTAACAGAAGATGAATCTACAGCCGGCATCATTGCCGCCCTATCCTTGGCGGCTCTCTCCTCGCGCTGACGCGCTGCTCTAAGAGAATCCTGACGAGCGATATACTTATACACTCCCTTCATGTATCCAGGGAAATACTTGTCTGTCTCCTTGAAGGTGGTACGAGGATGAGCCTCGTATGTCCTACGCTCAGTTGACCTAAGCTGGAGAGGAGTGATATCCATCCTATCTTTAGGTCTGATCTCCGGCCTCCAGTTGAATCCCTTGATGATTCTCTCCGCCTTAGGCATCTGGACAGTAGGATATGCATCATTCTTAGGACTGTCATAATAGTATACCCTATCGATTTCGCCATCCTTGAAAGTGGCCGAAAGCATCTTGCTCTCTACCTTGTTTATGGTCGCGAATGCGTCGTTCTCCTGGAGATAGAAAATGGCATTTGAACCACCCAGGACATCGAATCTTGTCATCGCCGAGGTCGTGTCGAAGAATGCCAGGATCTCTGCACCCCTGATCTGGTCATAGCAAACACCTTCCTCTTCCTCGATGGCGACGAACGCATTTGACGTAAGGCTGGCCTTCTGCATCCTGCCGTCCGCGATGACCACCGTGAGCGAGTCTGAAGTGTACTGATGAGCACCCTTTTCATTCCAAACTATAGGATCAAGATAGAGACGAGCAAGTGAGTCAAGGTCGGTGTAAACCAGCGAGTCACACCTGAACTGCATATCCTCGCGGAAGAGCCTAACCTTGCCCGTGGCCATCATGAAACCTATCTTGGTGGTATCCTTTGGTCCCTTCAGCGAGTCCAGTCTCGCCAATGAATCCTTGATGGCCGTGCTGTCCGGCAAGCCAAGCGAATCGGCGCCTGCGCTCAATGAGTCAGCTCCTGACATAGATGTATCTGCGCCAGACTTAGATGTATCTGCACCCGCCGCCAGAGTATCTGCTCCCGCTTTGAGCGAATCGGCACCTGCCTTGAGCGAGTCAGCACCAGCCTTGAGCGAGTCGGCACCAGCCTTGAGCGAATCAAGACTTGACTGTCTGAAAGTAGATGGAATGGTATCTGTCAGGGCAGGCGTACTGCCAGTAGTCAATGAATCAGAAAAACCATTCTTGTCTATCTTGAGATCCTCCACTACGTCTTTCTTTGCCTTCTCAGCCTTCTTTGCTTCCCTAGCTTTCTTCTTTTCTGCTAGACGAGAGCGAAGAGAAGGCCTGTACTGCTTCTCTTTTGGGCCTGTGGCCTTTGCAAGCTTCGTAGAATCCACCTTGGCACCACCCTGACGCCTATTCGGGTCATTCATCTGCTTCAGAGCCTCCTCTGCAGCCTTCTGAGCAGCCTCGTAAGCCTTCTGCCTATATGCCTGAACCGGATCAGTGGATATCTCGGAAAGTCTGTTCTTGGACTCAACAAGCGTCAGCGAATCGACATCGCACTTCTTCTTCGTCCAATACATGAGCTGGTCAGCGCCGAAATACACGGTATCGACCTTCTCATTTTCCTCGGTGCGCGCTATGACCGCAGCGTCGCGCTTCATGGTGACGCGCGACAGGCTATCTTCATAGAAGATGTGCCCAGCGAGACCATTTACATTTCTCGTGGTGTCTGTCACTTGAGCATTGCCCAGCATCAAGACATTGTTCTTGTTTCTGTAGAAATACAATGAATCCGCCCATCCTTCCTGCGACTTGGACATCGCGTGAACGCCGTTCCAGAAGAAGAAAACCTCATTTTTGCGGTCATAGCGTCCATTCATCGCAGAAAGCATATTGTCATCCTTCCAAGCGTCGATGTAACTATGGAATGTGGCAGTGCTTGAAGGTGAGTCATAAGTCAGTCGAGATGTCTTCACGAAGACAGAATCGACGTACATGTTCACGTTGTCACTGAAGGTGAATGTCTTCTCCTTGGAGTCGTATGTACCGGAAAGGCTCTCTATCACCTCGCCATCCTTGTCCTTCATGGCTCCACCGTCGAAGAATACGGCCACACTGTCCCTGGTGTTATAGTCGAGGTTATGTGTCCTAAGCGTATTCTTGTCCTTATCCTGGAGCTGCACCAGTGTGCCTCTGAACTTGGCAAGGTCCTCATCCACATAGTAATCGAGCTTGTCGCTGGTGAGCACTGTCTGCTGCTGAAGGATCTTTACGTTTCCGAAAGCATTGATGATCTTGTCATCCACATGCCAGAGAGCGGTGTCACAGATGAGGTAGGTGTTGTTATGCAGGAAACGGGCGTCGATGGTTTTTCTGACATCGCGTCCGTTGATCTGGAGGAGTTCCAATGACTTCGCATTCATGAGCACTACGAGGCTATCCTGGTCATCCTGCTTCTTCTGTGAGAAGGCAGGTATGCAGGACAGCAATGCTATGAGTGCAAGTATAAGTCTATGGAAATATTTAAGCATCAAGTAGTTGATTACTCTTTAACCACTTTTTCCTTCCAAGCCTCACGCTGGAAGTCACAATCACCGAACAGAGGGTCAATGGTGATGTGAGTAGCCTTGATCTTCTCGTCGAGGAACTTACCTATGGCATCGTTCTGCTTCTTCGACTTCACCTGCTCTGCTATAAGAGTGAAATCACTTTCAAACGATGCTGTATGTGATGGGATGATCTTGTCCAGACGCACGATCTTATAAACAAGATTTCCATTTCTACCTTCATTGTCAAGAGACTCGATAGGCTCTGAGATACCGCCTTCTGCAAGATTCTTTACGACAGCATAGTCCTGAGGCTTAAGCTGGTCCATCTCGAAATAAGCAGAACCAGTGTTTGGATCAGCCATCTGGCCACCATTTGTTCTGGTAGGGAGATCCTCAGAATAGAATCTGGCCGCGAGTTCAAATGTCACCGCCTCATTCATGATCTCTGTACGAAGGCTATCAAGAGTCTTGAAGGCCTTCTCTCTATCGTCTGATGTATAGTTTGGACGAAGGAGAATATGGCGCGCATTGAACATGTCACCCTTCTTCTCAAGAACCTCAATGATATGGAATCCGTCAGGGGTCTCTACGATCTGAGAGATGACGCCTGGCTTGAGTGACATGGCAGCATCAGAGAATGCTGGCCAGAAGATAGACTTGGAAGCCATACCGATTTCACCGCCCTTCATGGCAGAACCTGTATCCTCAGAATAGATTCTGGCCAAGGTCGCGAACTTCTCTCCATTAAGGATACGCTCACGAAGCTCGAGGAGTCTTTCCTTTACTGCCAGATTTGCCGCCTCACGGTCTGGGTAAATACAGATCTGGCTGAGCTTATACTTGGTCGGAACCACAGGAAGAGTGGCCTGATCTACAGTGTCAAGATACTGCTTTACATCGTATGGAGTCATATCTGGAACCTCTCCAGCGATGTTTGACTGCTCCTGCTGAACGAGGCTCATGTCCTGGAACTGTCTTCTCCACTCGGCACGGATCTTATGAAGAGGCTTTCCGAAGTACTTCTCCACCTGGTCATCGCCACCGACTCTTGAGCGGATCTGGTCGATCTGCTGCGAGAGCTGGCTCTCCACCATATCATTGTTAACTGAAAGTGAATCCACGCGAGCCTGCATGAGGAAAAGCTTCGATGAAAGCATGTTCTCGAGGATCTCGCAGCGCATGTTTCTATCCGATGACATGCCCTGCGCCCTCTGGCTTAGCACTTCAGCCTCCAGGTCAGAGACTGTGATCATCTCATTTCCGATGACAGCGACAGTTTTGTCCACAAGTCCATTATTGTACTTCTGGGCGTGCATAGGCATGGCGCAAAGGAGCGCAGCTGCCACGGCGACAATGGTAATTCTATTCTTCATCTTTAAAAATCTTCACTGTTTGGTTTACGACCGCATCATTGAGCAAGTCTCGTTCCAAATCCGAGAGGAGCCTGTGCTTTCTGTAGCTTATGATGATTTCCTTGATACGGTCTGAGCAATAATCAAGCGGAGCGAGCGTTCCTGCCTTCTGAAGGGCAATGACAGAGGCCACTTTCACGTCACCCCTATCTTCTTCCTTCATCTCGATGACGGACTCCCTCATGCGAGAAAGCATCTCCGAATAGTCCGTACCGAACTCGCGTGCGAGCGTCACAGCGTCAATCCACTTCTCCGACGAATCCAGATACTTGATAGCAGATGCCTTGGCCAGGCTATCCACGAGGATGATGTCATCGTACTTGGTAGAGGTGAACTTCTTTCTGATGATCTCATAGTTAGGCGAGTCCATCATGATGTCCATGAAGCGTGCCTTCACAATGGGCAGGTCAAGGACAAAGATATCCTTGTGCTCGTTGTAATACTTCTCTATCTCCTCCTTTCTTACCACAGTATCGAGCCTTTCGTTCACATACTTCTGCTCGTAACGGTACTTCAGGAGAGATTTCTTGTAATCAGCAAGTTCCTTGTTTACGTCCATCTCCTCCTTCGAAAGGTTGGATGCCGCAAGATCAAGGAAAAGCATGTCATTTACCCAAGAAGAAATGTACTGCTCTGCGACCACGGTACTGTCCTCTGGACTTAGTCCATTCGAGATCACGTCCTCCAGTTCTGAGATATGGAGCTTATGTGAGCCCACCTCAGCGACGAGTCTGTCGTCGTGCAAGAATCCAGACACGTACTGACACGACATCACTGAAAGTGACGCCGCTATCATAGCTATGATTCTTAGTGCCTTCATATCTTCGGGTATTAACCTACAAATATAACAATAATTATTGATTTTCGTAGAGACGTCCCTGCCAAGTATCCCTCTCCTCGAGGCGTTTCTCAAGCATCTGCAGAATCTGGAAATTCCTGACCAGACCCCAGCGAGTGTGCTCCACGAAGCGAGGAGGGACCTCTCCCGCGACTCGTTCTATGCACAAATCAGGCCTGAGGCGCTCTAGAATGTCAATGATGAAGTCAATATACTCGTCAAGTGTGAAGGTGGCGAAGCGCTCAGGATGCTCTGCGGCCTCCTTTTCGATGCGTGTGCCTTTCACCAGCTGGAGCTGGTGGAACTTCACGCTTCGAAGAGGCAGCGAGCTTATGAGCGCGCACTGCTGCACCATCATCTCACGAGTCTCGAACGGGAGGCCAAGGATGAAGTGGGCTCCCACATCTATGCCACGCGCCGCAGTCATCTCCACCGCACGGCGGGCGCACTCGAAATCGTGTCCACGATTAATGTGCGCCAAGGTCTCGTCGTAGCACGACTCGATGCCGTACTCCACGATAACCACATGCTCTTTCGCCAGCTGCGCCAAATAATCCAGCTTCTCCTCATCCACGCAGTCGGGACGAGTGCCCACGACTATTCCCACCACCTCCGGATGCGAAAGCGCCTCCCCGTATCGCTCACGAAGAACTTCCAGAGGAGCGTAAGTATTTGAGAATGACTGGAAATACGCCAGATACTTAGACGCATTTCTGTAGCGCACCTTATGGAACTCTATACCCTCGTCAATCTGCTGAATGATGCTCTTTCCAGGGGTGCTATAAGACGGATGAAAGGCTGCGTTATCACAATAAGCGCAGCCTCCAATTCCTACGGTTCCATCTCTGTTTGGACAGGTGAAACCTGCGTCGAGGACCAGTTTCTGTAGTCTCTCGCCGTATTTTTGTCTAAAATACCCTACGTAAGAAGTATATCGATCCAATTCTTTAAAGAATCACTCCGAGCGAAATAGCCACCTGTGAGGCACTTATATGCTTAGCCACATTTGTGATAGAGCGCTCGTAGCCGACACCGAAGAGGAAACGGTTCACTGAGAGGCGGCAACCTACCTGGCCACCAAGCACGAATCTGTTTCCATCGACAGGGCTATTATCGTCATAAAGATCGAACTTCACAGAGTCAACCTTCACAGAACCTGAAATGTTCGCAAGCATGCCGGCACCCACGTAAGGCATGAGGGCAACGCTTGGGCCGAAATTCAGGACGTATGTAAAGTTCACAGGGACCTTGATGCCAAATGCATTCGCCTTGTAATCAAGTGCTGTACTCTCAGCAAGCTTTCCAGTAGAATACTGTACTCCGAAACCAACCTCAGCATATACAGGAGCTGCTGGAGCAAGAGGAATCATGCTCGCCATACCAGCATCAAGGCTAAGACCTGGCTTAGAAGTATAAATACCATTTGACTTGTAAGTCAACGTCATTGGGCTCAAACCTGCATGGAAATGTGTCATACCGCCACCGAGGAAGGTGATGTGTCTGCCGTAGCCATAACCATAGTCACGTACTCCGCCAAACTGCTGAGCAGATGCGGAAGCGCTGCCGAGGAAAAGAGCCACGGCAGCGAGGATTACTCCAAGCTTTTTCATATTTAAGAAGGGATTAGTCTACCTTGCAGCTCTCCTTGATGAGGTCGCTGAGTTTAGTATAAAGTGCATCGGTCTTCTCGAGGAGCTCCTTGCGGATAGCATTGAAATGTGCCTTTTTAGCGCCCTCTACCTTCGCATTTGACTTATCCTTAAGATCATTGAAAAGTTCAATGGCCTCGTCAAGCATACCAGAAAGAGCCTCGTCAGAAGCTGCTGGATTAATGGTAGCGAAAGTGTAGCAATCGTCGACAAAAGCACTGATTACGTACTCGATGTCTTTCTTGATGTCTCTAAGATTCATATCAAATAGATTAAAATTACGTTACAAATATACTAATTTTGTTTAAAATAGTATGGACTTTTCTTCATACTGATGATTCCAGTACCATCATCCACATGTCCTATCACTCGGCACGCGCGTACCGGGGTCTCTGCATAGTCCTCATCGTCAGGATTAAGCGAGCTTATGCGAACTACTGATGACGAATGCATGTATTTTCCATCGCCAAGATAGATGCCCACATGCCTGATGTACAGAGGCTTGTCCTTGGTAGCCTCACGACCGAAGAACACAAGGTCACCTGGCTTGAGATGCTCCATGTCAGGCTCTATCTGCTCGCCCACCTTGACCTGCTGCGAAGCATTGCGAGGAAGGAGCACGCCAAGCATGAAGTATGCGCTGCGCGAGAAGCCGCTGCAGTCCACGTTCTTGATGGACGTTCCGCCCCACATGTAAGGGACGCCGAGGAACTTGTATGCGACATCGAAAAGATGTGAGGCATTGACCACGCGCGAATGTGCCCAGGTGTAGAAGTCAGCGACTTCATCTGGCTTCACATAGCCCTCCACGCCAGATGGAAGCATGACCTTCCAGTAGCCATTCTTCCTGATGGCGCGTCCATTGGCATCAAGTGACTTCCTCACGATGTCACCCATGATGAATTCAGACACTCTCTGACTACCTGGATTTGGCTCAGAGAAGATGTGAGTCACTTCAGCGATGCAGATGAACTTCGGAGCCTCGATGTAAGCATCGAGTTCCTCCTGGCTCATCCTCACAAGGCCACGATCAGTAACCCATGCCTTGTAAGGCTCTGGGGAAACGATCTGACGCCAGTAACTCTGCTCACCGACGATGTCGACCACAGTGCCCATGAGGGCCTGGTCTCCATTCTCCGCCGCATAGTTTGGCTCCTCTCTCATGAAGTTTGCCGAGAAGTCCACCACTGCCCAGTTATGACTTTCCTGGGCCGACGAGATGCCTGCTGCAGCAAGCAGCGAGGCTATTGCCAATGCTATTCTTTTCATATCGATTACTTATTTTCCTCTGCCATGAGGCCAATGAGCTTGTCAAGACAGAAATTGATTCTGGATACCTCTACGATGGTGTTGTTCGTGAGGACTGAGAAAATGATAGTCTGAGACGAGTCTCCTCCCGTAGGGATGATATATCCCGAGAAGCAGCGCACGCCACCCATCGAACCACTCTTCATGAACACGCGCGACTTCACTGAAGATGGGGCAGTGCGCATGCGGGTGGTAAGTGTGCCCTTCGTAGGCTGAGGGAGCGAATGCAGATAGGCATTCCACACTGGTGTAGCACGCATGTGCTTAAGGAAATCCACAAAGAATTCTGGAGATATATAGTCTTTACGGGAAAGACCACTTCCATCCACGATATTCATGTTCGGCCCAAGCTCCACGCCGATGTGTTCAAGCGCGATAGAGCGGGCCACTGCACAGGAATCATAGCATGCAGAACCTGTGAGAACCTTGCCCATCAGACGCAGAAGCGACTCAGCATAGAAATTATCACTCTCGTAGTTTGTTTTCTTCACGATGTCTGAAAGGGTCGGAGACTGGGTTACACCGATGTGGTTCATGTTCTCAAATGCTACAGCCATAGGCATCTTCTCGCCAGAGAAGTCCCTCACGTAGCCACGCGAGTCGACATCTGCAGGGCCAAGCTTGGTCACGATGCCATTGTCACTCAGATGCTTATAGAAATAATAGGCGCAAGTGAGCGCACCGTACTTGTTCGAGCAGCTCATGGCAAATGGCTTTCTTCCAGCCTCGATGGTGCCGCGCATCTCAGCGACAGGAGCCATATCTGTGACGGCATAATAGAGATCATTGCCAGTGCCCTTCTCAGCAGTCACGCAAGGTGCGGCGACGGTGAGCCAAGGTGTCTTCGGATACACCGACTCCACTCCCACAGCGTCACCCGCAAGCTTTCCGGGAGTGATCTTGAATTTGGAAATGTTTTCGTAGAAGCAGAGACCATTGCCTCCTGGCGCATAGTCATAGCCTACATCCTCCAGCTGCCACGACCCATGCTCCATCTCGCCATCGAGATAGCGGCCGTCACCGATGATGCGGCCATCGATTTTCTTGATGCCCGCTGCTCTCACCATCTTCTCCCAGCTCGCGAAAAGGTCTTTCGTGTGGGTGGAAATGGAGTCGCCCGAGGCAATGGTAGGGTCGCCGCCACCCACTATGTAGAGGTCGCCCATCAGGACGCCATCCTTTATCTCTCCCGAATATGCCAGATGCGTAGAAAAGCGATGATTCTCGCCGAACTCATTAAGGGCAAGTCCTGTGGTGATGAGCTTCGTGTTTGAGGCCGGCAGCATACGGGTGTTCGGCCTGTAGCAAGCCACAGTGTCACCATTCACCTTCACCGCGAGCACACCCCACACGGCGTCACGTAGTTCTTCTGAGCCCTCAAGCACCTTCACATAAGCCTGCGCCGCTGTCTGCGCATGCATGGTGAGAGACGCGATAAGAGCTGTTCCAAAAGCGATAATTTTCTTCATAGTGGAGCAAATATAAGGTTTTTTAATGACGTATTTTGCATTTATATGCGTAATATACTTGGAGGTCCTCTTTCAATGATTGATTTCACTCCAAATACAAATGCAAAGATGATAACAAACATTCACCCATATTAACAAATAAATACGTCATGAAACGAATTGCTTCTATTATGCTTGTCGTGGCAGCAGTGCTGTCATGCAGCAAGGTAAACAATGAGCCTACTCCTTATCAGAAAGTCAAGCTCGGAACAAAGGCAGCAGAGGTAAATGCATCTTTTATAGACTTTTCCCTTGGACTGAATGAAGCTATCGCCACCAAATCTGACGAGAAACAGAACTACTGCTTCTCTCCTCTCAGCGCTGCCCTGAACATGGCACTGCTGCTGAATGGCGCAGACGGAGCCACATTTGAGCAGATAAAGAAAGTGCTTGGACTTGACTCCCTGACAGAGTCAGATGTCAACGCCTATGTCAGAACCATGATGGATCTGATAAGGACTGCAGATAACCAGACTACTATCAGCTTCAGTTCCAGCCTCTGGAACAGGAAGACGTTTGTTCCTACATTTGCAGAAACATGCCGCACATTCTATGACAGCGAGATTTTCGAGAATGAGTCTTTCGGGTCATCTACACAGGCGGAGCTGAACAAGTGGGCAAAGCGTGTGACTAATGGGATGATTTCAGAATTTACCATTCCTGACCTCGAGTTTCTATTCTTCCTGGTGACAAACAATCTCTATTTCAAGGGTATCTGGAGCGAATGCTTCGAAGAATCGAAAACAAAAAATGGACAGTTCAAGCTTGCTGACGGAACATCTGTAACCGTGCCAATGATGTCAGCGAAGTTCAAGAAGCCTAAGGGATACCTTAGAATGGAGACCTGCAAGTGCGTCGAACTGCCTTACGGAAACGGTCATTACTCTATGCTCCTGATCGTTCCTGAGGACGGACATACGCTGGCTGAGGCTCATAGAGCCATACGCGATAAGGAAGCCATCAACTGGATAGAAACTACTATGGGGCGCACAAATCTAACTTTGACAATGCCTCGATTCAGTATCGCATCAAGCCTTGAACTTCAGGATGCACTTAAAGGGATGGGCCTTAAATCGCTATTCAACCCAAGTGAATGTGACTTGACCAAGATGATATCAGACGGAGGTTCTGTCGGCAGAGTCACGCAGAAAGCAGTGATAAAGGTAGACGAATCAGGCACAGAAGCCGCTGCTACTACTGTAAGCACTAGTGCCATAGGCGCTTCTGGCCATGAAATGACTATCGACAGGCCGTTCGCCTTCGTAATCATTGAAAAAGACACAAACGCTATCCTCTTCAGCGGACAGGTCGCCGACCCTTCGAAATAATTTCCTCTTATTTCGCTTTACGACGCGCCCTTGCTTCTTCACGGGCGCGTTTCGCGTCTTCCCTGGCCTTCTGCTTGGCAGCATAGGCTGCCTTGCTGGTGATCTGAATCACGCCACCGATACCACGAAAACCATAGAGCGAGGCTGAAGAATCTGTGAGAACAGTAATGTCGTGAACTTCGTTTGGATTTATGGACATGATGTCCGGCACCTCCACTCCATCAAAAATCACCAGAGGGTCAGAACCTCCAGCATTGACCGATGAAGCAGCGGCACCACGGATATATACCTTGCCATCTATCACCTGCAGACCAGGAACACGGCCACTGATATATTCCGCTATGTTTGTGTATCCGGATCCGTCCTTCTCATCGACGACAAGGTTCTTGGTGGAATGGGTGTTCGCCTCCTTGGAAACAGAAGTGAAACCAAGGTCCATGTCTACTTCATTTGACTCACCGGAGACATGCTTGGCACTGCCACATGACACCACCAAAAGGGCTGATGCAAAAATATTAAAAACCTTTCTCATAGCTCTATTATTTGAAAAGGCTCTTCACCAGAGCCGGGATATCTGATACTTTTATGACCTGGATGCCGTCGACCTTTTGGTCAGTGGCGGCAAACGATGACACATAGATGCGTCTGAAGCCCAGACGGGCCGCCTCGCCTATGCGCCTGTCCACCTGCGCCACAGGGCGGATCTCGCCGCTCAGGCCCACCTCGCCCGCAAAGCAAGTATCAGCCGGGATGGCGAAATCGAAGGTGGACGAGAGCACAGCGCAGACGACAGCCAGGTCGCAGGCCGGGTCGCTGACGCGAAGGCCACCTGCCATGTTCAGGAAGACATCCTTGGCGCTGAGATGGAAGCCGGCGCGCTTTTCGAGCACAGCGAGAAGCATGTTAAGCCTGCGCACATCGAAGCCGGTGGCTGAGCGCTGCGGAGTGCCATACGCTGCGCTGCTCACGAGGGCCTGCACCTCGAAGAGGAAGGACCTCGTGCCATCAAGCATGGCACAGACAGCGGCGCCGCTCAAGCCCTGCTCGTGCATTGGAATAAGCATCTCGGAAGGGTTCGACACTTCTCGAAGACCAGTGCCTGTCATCTCGAAAACCGCTATCTCCGAGGTACTTCCGAAACGATTCTTTATACCACGGAGTATTCTGTACGAACCTCTGTTCTCTCCCTCAAACTGAAGGACGACATCCACTATATGCTCAAGGACCTTAGGTCCTGCGATATAACCATCTTTCGTGATATGGCCGATAAGGATCACAGGGATACCACTTTCCTTTGCGAAACGAAGCAGCAGCGCAGCGACTTCCTTGATCTGCGAAACCGATCCTGGAGTAGACTCCAATGCCTCAGAGTACATGGTCTGGACGGAGTCGACTACGACGAGGTCCGGATGTGTCTCGCGCGCCTGCTCCAGTATGTTCTCCATCTGGGTCTCGCTGAGTATCATGCAGTCAGATGCGTCGCCACCAAGTCTCTCAGCGCGCATCTTCACCTGCCTTACGCTCTCCTCTCCTGTAACATACAATGTACGAAGATGCTGGCAGTGAAGAGGAATCTGAAGCGACAGCGTGGACTTGCCTATGCCAGGTTCGCCTCCGATAAGTACCAATGATCCCGGCACTATACCTCCTCCGAGTATGCGATCCACCTCCGCAGAGCCAAGCGACACCCTGCTCTCCGCAGTGCTGTCTATATCGCTCAGTCTCACGGCCTTCCGCTTCTCCCCTGTCGAAGCTACAGTGGCCTTGGACGCCTTCGCCTCCTTCGGTTCCTCCACCATCGTATTCCACTCTCCACACGCAGGACAGCGCCCCATCCACTTGGGGCTTTCATTTCCACAGCTCGTGCAGTACCAAACAGTCTTCGTCTTTGTAGCCATAAACAAAAAAATAGAGATGCTTTGATGCACCCCTACAAAAATAAAAAAAAGATATTGTTCTTTTGGCGGGACAATATCATTTTTTTAGCGAGCGACAAGCGCTCTGTCTGTGGTCTGATTACTCAGCAACCTGCTCTGCAGCCTCTGCACACTCGGTGCAAGTAGAATCGCAGCACTCAGTGCAAGTAGAGTCGCAGCACTCAGTGCACTCCTCACAAGCCTCAACAGCAGTCTCCTCAGCAGCAGCCTCAGACTTCTTGTTGTTACCACATGCAGATACAGCAACCATCATAGCTACTACTGCAAATGACATAAATACCTTCTTCATTTTCTTAAAAATTAAAATTAAACAATTTTGTGGGTGCAAAATTACTCACTTTTAGATAATATGCAACACTTTTATATTATTTTTTTAATTCTTTCAGTATCAAACCTTTCTAATAACGATTTAATGTCTCGGCAGTTCGAAAACTTCCATGTCGTGAACGCCGCTACTATCAATCTGAAAGCGGAGCGCAGTACGTATCACATGCCATCCCTGCTGCCCACAGGCACCTGGATTGATGGTCAGCATCTGATACCGCTGATCATATGCCACCTTAAGGATATGAGAGTGTCCGCAGACGAATACCTGAGGATGGAGTTCTTCTATCAATTTTCTAGCTTCAGGTGAATATTTGCCTGGATAGCCACCGATGTGCATCATCAGCACACTCACGCCTTCCCGCGTGAAGAACTGATGATGAGGATGGTCGAAGCGGAGATCTTGATTATCGCAGTTCCCATACACCCCCACCAGCGGCTTGAAGGCCGCAATCTGCCGCGCTGTCTCCAAGCCCCCGCCGAAGTCCCCCGCATGCCATATCTCATCGACAGGCTCGAGGAACTTGCGGAATGCTTCGCTGAATACGCCATGCGTATCCGATATAAGTCCTATAAGCATCAGAGCTTGATAAAGATTTTCTTCTTATATAATATAAGGAGAAGAAGGAAGATCACCGTCGCGAAGATGCAGGCGTAACAGAATGAAAGGAACTCATTGGCACCAAAGTACTTCGCGCTGCTCCAACCAACGAACTGGTAGCTCTTCGCGATGACACCGCTGAGCACGAAGGCCGCCATGGCATTCATACCCATCACCTTGAAGCCAGCAAAAGGCTTCTTGATGCCACAGATGTCGATACAGAAGATAAGGAACGCAAGCGCAACCATTGACCAACCACCCGCATAGAATACGTATGAAGCGGACCACAATGGCTTGCTGATAGGGATCCAGATGCTGAGGAGCTCACCGAGACCAAGCGAGAGGATACCGAAAGCGAAGATGCGGCAAACCATATAGGTAGGCTGATCCTTCTGTGACTGAGGATCCAGTGCGAGACGCTTACCTGAGCCGACGATGAGCGAGCCGATGAGGAAGCCAAGAAGGCATGTACATGCGCCCATGAGCGAGCCGAGTGGGCCTTCTGGGTCAAACGCCATGCCGCTGTATCCATGATATACATGGCTCTCGCCGAGGAGCGCCACGTCGATGTGACGAGATATGTTTCCTTCGAGTGTGAATGGACCCGGATCTGTGCCAAATGCCACCAGGATGCCAGTATACAGCACGCAGAGCGCGCCGATGGCGACCATGATCTTCTTCGGCTTACGTAGCCACAGGGCAATGCATCCGGCTATGAAATATGACAGCGCGATACGCTGGAGCACACCCATGATGCGCTTGCCAGAGAGCCAGTAGGCATAGTTCTGCCAGAACGTCCAGTCCTCACTGTGAAGCGAAGTAGGATAGAATGGGTAGAGGTTCAGCAGCAGGCCCACGAGGAAGATGCCGATGCTTCTCTTCAGGAGCTTTCTGAATGCCTGACCATTGAAGGAGTCAAACTTCGAGTATGAAAATGCCATGGCACATCCAGCACAGAAGATGAAGAAAGGATAGATGAGGTCTGTCGGAGTACAGCCAATCCATGACGCATGCTTGAGTGGTGGATAGATGTGCCCCCATGAACCTGGGTTGTTCGCCATGCACATGAAGGTGACGGTAATACCTCTCAGGATGTCGAGAGATTCGTAACGTTTGGTCATATTCTAAACTTTAAATGAATTCAAGATAAACAGCTGCCACAGCCGCGAGAGCGGCGGTTTCTGTGCGAAGACGGCTAGGCCCTAAATGGATAGGGCGGAAGCCGCACTGCTCCGCAAGGGCCATCTCCGAATGAGAGAAATCACCCTCTGGACCTATCAGGATGATGATTCTCTGTCCAGCATAGTCCTTCAGCGCCTCACGAACCGAGATGCGAGGAGAATCACCTTCATAGCAGCATGCGATGAGTTTCACATCATCAGGTCCTGCCGAGCGAATGAAGTCAGAGAGTTTTACAGCTTCCTCAACCTCTGGAATAGCACCTTTAAGCGACTGCTTGGAGGCAGAGAGAAGGATGCGCTTCAGGCGATCGGTCTTGAAGACCTTGCGCTCCGAATGCTCCCCTATCACCGGTGTGATGACATCCAGGCCGAGCTCTGTCGCCTTCTCAGCGAACCACTCATAGCGGTCGGCGTTCTTCGTCGGGCATACAGCCATCTGAAGGAAGTAAGGATGAGCACCCCAGTCAGGCACGACGCTGAGCACTTCAGCTTCCGCTGCTTTCGGCGAGTCGTCGATGAGACGGCAGTGGTACAGGGTACCCTCGCCGTCGATCACGTCGACCTCGTCTCCCGCGCGGTGCCTCATGACCCTGACACAGTGGCCAGACTCTTCCTCTGTAAGACGGACGATGTGTCCGTCGCATTCCGATGCGTAGAAAATCTCCATCTTATGCCCTGATGATCTGTACTCGTCCGTCCACCTCAAGCTTGATAATCTGTGATGCGATACCAGTAGAGGCCGCCTCAAGCCTTGGATCCACTATGAAGTCCACTGCATTCCTTATCTCCTCCGGGATGTCCACAAACTTACGAGGGGTCTGCTCGCCAGAGATATTCGCCGATGTGGACACAAGAGGTCTCGCAAGCTTCGACACCATCTCCACGCAGAACTCATTGAGCGGAATGCGCATACCCACTGAGCCGTCCTCTGCGACTGTGTTGTACGCAAGATGATATCTGTCGGCCTTGGCCTCTGCGCCCTCTGCCGGTGCTGGATAGGTAATGGCGCCTGGATAGACGATGGTCATAGGCTTGTCATTGACCTCCACAAGGTCGATAGCCACATCAGGAATCTGATGGATGTATCGAGCCACCATGTCCATGTCGCAAGCGAGCAGGACGAGCGACTTGCTGTCCGAGCGGTGCTTGATCTCGTATATTCTCTTCACTGCCTCTGGGTTCGTGGCGTCGCAGCCCAGCCCCCATACTGTATCTGTAGGATAAAGTATCACGCCTCCCTCACGGAGTACCTTCAGTGCCTGTGCGAGCACTTCTGCCTTGTCTTTTGCGTGCATTTTTCTATTTCTGATAAAATTCTGTAATCACTGGATAATGGTCGGACCAATGCACCTTCCTTACCTCATGTCTATCTGCGGTGTATCGCTCCGGGAATAAAATATAGTCTATACGAAGGAAAGGATAAAGGATGCTGTAAGTGCCTCCGAAGCCCTTTCCGCCCTCCACGAAGGAGTCTTTCGTATGCTTTTTCAACTTTGTGTATGTGTACGACATCGGGGTATCATTGAAATCTCCCGCCACCATGGTCTCAATCTCGCAAGACGCGATGTCGCGAAGTATCACATCCACCTGCTTCGGGCGCTTGGTGATGGACCTACGGACCTTGTCCTCAGTCTCCTGCACCACCTGGTCGTCGTGGCCAATGGCCTTGATCAGGCGCGGGATGGAGATATTGTAACTCTCGAAATGGCAGTTGTACACCCTTATCTTATCCGCTCCGATACGAAGGTCTGTGCACACCGCAAGGTTCGAGCTCTCCTCGAAGTTGAAGCTGCCCTTGTCCACAATGGGATAGCGACTCAATGTAACATTGCCACACTGGCCCCTACCTGTATTGTACACAAAATATGCGGAATTATAGCCTGGGAAATATTTGGCGAGCGTATTTTTCACGCTCTGCCCATTCTGGAGATAGAACTCCTGCAGGCAGATGACGTCGGCGTCGCACTCCTTGAGGAAGTCAGCGACCGCCTGCAAGCACTCCTTGCGCGAGCTCACGCCGCCCTCTGCGGAATACTGCGCGAAACGGCCTACATTGTAGCTGACGGCAGTAATCTTCTCGCCGTCGTAAGGTTCGACGCTGTTTCCAAACTGGATATGCGCACCAAGGAACACCAGCGCAGGGGCCAATGCCACCAGAGGAATCCAGAATGACTTCGAACGACGCATGATCGCCCACACGAGGAGGAAAAGATTCAGAAGCAGGAACGGCAGGAACAGGATGCCAAAAACGGTAGCTATCCACACCTTGGCCGGATTCACGAACACGGAAAGGCAGCTGATAAGCATAAGGCCAGCGCAGATGGTCATCGCCAGCCTCGCGGTGATGCCCATGAAGCGCAGGCCCTTCTTTTTCTGGGTGCGCTTTCTGCTCCTGGTGGTCTTTTTCGCTGCCATTGGTCTAAATGACTAGAAGTTCTCCCTATTGAACAATGTTCCCTTCTTCCTCCAGTACAGGATGAGAAGGAAGCCAACGAGCATGCCGCCCAAATGGGCGAAATGTGCCACTCCCGACATGGTGCCGGTGACGCCTGTGAGAAGCTCAAGGCCTGCCCATATTACCACCCACCACTTCGCGGTGAGTGTGATAGGAGGGAAGATAAGCGTAAGGCGCGACTCTGGGAAGAGCATGCCGTAGGCAAGCAGAAGGCCGTAGATAGCGCCTGAAGCGCCAAGCATAGGGGCAACCGCGCCTCCAGTGACCACCGTGATGCCCAGATGCAGAAGAACCGCACCGAAGCCGCAGAGGAAGTAGAAGAGAAGGAACTTCTTCTCGCCTATCATCCTCTCAACCATGCCTCCGAACATGATGAGGGCGTACATGTTGAAGAAAATGTGCATGAAACCATCATGCATGAACATATAGGTAACTATCTGCCAGACGCGGAAAAACGGAGTAGATGGATCAAAGAGCGCGAAGGTCATGATCATGAACTCCCTGTTCACGAGCGTGGCTACAAAGAAAATGATGTTCACTATGAGGAGGTTCCTCGTGACGCGTGGTATGGAATCAAGCATATCTAGAATTTCTTGTCAATGTCCTCGAGGGGCATGATGGTGATTATCCTGCGACCGCTCGCCGTAAACTCGGCATTCTCGCAGGCGAAAAGAGTGTCTATGAGTTTCTGGGCCTCAAACGGAGTGGCTGGAGCTTCCGCAGAGGAGGCGCCGAGGATGGCGAATTTTTCCGCCATCGAGCTGCGCATCGTCTCAGGAAGCGCCGAGTGGCCTTCTGACAGGATGAAGATAAGGTCGGAAACCATCTTCTGGACCTTCCCTGGCTCGCAAGAATACCCTTCCGGCACGCCATTTACCACAATGGTGTCGTTTCCAAATGCGGAGATGTCGAAGCCCACAGAGCGAAGCATCTGCTCATTCTCGTCGAAGATAAGGCGATTCTCCACTCCCACCTGGACCTGCACTGGGAAGAGAGCTGCCTGAGAGACATGCTCGCTTAGCGAAAGTGCGCTGAGGAACTTCTCATAGAGTATGCGCTCGTTTGCCCTACGGACATTCACGAGCATCATTCCTGACTTGGATGGGGTGACAAGGTACTTGCCCTGAAGGACGAGCACCTGAGTGCTTGGCGTCACCTTCGTCTCAAAGAGCTGGGAATAATCCTGCTTCTCCTCTGGATGCCATGTAGGCGTATAGCCACCTGACTTGCTCCCGGACGAGGCTGGTGACGGCTCATCGAAACTTGTCCCAAAATTATTGAAGTCATAGTCGGAAGATATAGGTGCTTCGTCAAATGGATTATAGTTCGGATCCACGCCCACATGGACGCTGCTCACTGGACGATAATCATCGAAAGCCTTCCCGACAACGGGTATGTTCACGCTGCCTTCCGTATCAAAGTCAATGGAAGCGCCGAAAGAATTCTTTCCAAGAGTCTCCCTTACACAGGCATAAAGCACCTGGAATATGACGGAGTCATCCTCAAACTTTATCTCGGTCTTGGTCGGATGTATGTTTACATCGATATTCTGAGGCTCGACATCAAGGTAGATGAAGTATGAAGGAGTGAGACCGGAAGGGACGAACTCCTCATAGGCCTTCATCACCGCCTTATGCAGATATGAACTACGGAAGTATCTTCCATTCACGAAGAAGAACTGATTACCCAGGGTCTTCTTCGCTGCATCTGGACGGCCTACGAAACCTGAGATGCGTGCCACAGTAGTCTCTGCACTGACATCTACCACATCTCCTACCACGGCACTGCCCAGCAAATCAAGGATTCTGAACTTCAAGGACTTGGCAGCCTTGAGCACATATACATCCTTGCCATTATGGGAGAGGGTGAATGCCACATCTGGGCGTGTGAGAGCCACACGGGTGAACTCCTCGACTATGTGCTTGAACTCTACTGTATCTGACTTCAGGAACTTTCTGCGGGCAGGAATGTTATAGAAAAGATTTCTGACTGCCATGTTTGAGCCGACAGGCGAAGACACCTCTTCAGTGGTAGGTGCGCCACCTCCAGCGATAAACACCTGGGTGCCTACTTCGTCACCAGCGCGCCTCGTACGCAGCGTCACTTCGGCCACAGCGGCTATCGAGGCGAGCGCCTCTCCACGGAATCCGAAGGTAAGGATGCTGCCGAGGTCCTCGGCGCTCGCTATCTTCGAAGTCGCGTGGCGCTCGAAGCACAGCGTGGCGTCGGAAGCGGACATACCGCAACCATTGTCAATCACCTGTATGAGTGTCCTGCCGGAATCAGTGATGATGACGGTGACCGCAGTGGCCCCCGCATCGACTGAGTTCTCCATGAGCTCCTTCACTACGGACGCAGGTCTCTGAACGACCTCTCCCGCAGCGATCATATTGGCTACATTGCCAGGAAGTATCTTAAGTTCAGGCATTTATGATAACGAAGAACTTGGCCATATACATAAGTACGATTATCACCAGGATAAGGCCGATTATTCCGATGATGTTCTGAGCCTTGTTCGCAGTAGTGCGGGATTTCTGATATCTTCCATTTCTCAGAGACCCCCTGATATACGAGCCTGGAGAGTAATCTTCCTTCTCCATGCTACCATCTACGCGGCCGAATCTTTGGCGTAATTCCTCCTTCTCTGGGTCATAATACCTAGGTTTGTAGTCGAAAACATTATGCTCTGGTTCGCCGAACCAATTGAAAAGTCCCATATCTTTCTTGTTTGAATCATACAAAAATAGTAAAAATCTTGTTATCTTTGCACGAAAGTTAATATCACGTATATGTCTTTCATCGATCAAAGAGTAAGCCAAGAAGGCCTGACGTTCGACGACGTTCTGCTCGTCCCAGCGTATTCCGAGGTACTTCCACGCGAAGTAAGCCTTAAAAGTAAGTTCTCACGTAACATCACCCTGAACATCCCTATCGTTTCCGCAGCGATGGATACAGTCACCGAGGCGCCTATGGCGATTGCCCTCGCACGTGAGGGTGGAATCGGCGTAATCCATAAGAACATGAGCATTGCCGAGCAGGCAGCTCAGGTAAGAAAAGTAAAGCGTGCCGAGAACGGTATGATCAGCGACCCTGTCATCATTCACCGTGACCAGACCGTAGGCGACGCTCTCGAGCTCATGAAGGAGAACAAGATCGGAGGTATCCCTGTAGTGGATGCTGAGCGCAAGCTCGTAGGTATCGTCACAAACAGAGACCTTCGCTTCCAGAGAGACCTCTCAAAGAAGATCGAGGAAGTCATGACCAGCGAGAACCTTGTGACCATCAGGGAGGAGGAGAAGGACCATGTAATGGACATCCTCGAGAACTCAAAGGTGGAGAAGGTGCCAGTAGTTGACGCAGACTATCGTCTCGTCGGCCTCATCACCTACAAGGACATCACGCGTGAGAAGGCTCACCCTCTCGCCTGCAAGGACAGCAAGGGACGTCTCAGAGTGGCTGCCGGCATCGGCATCACCGGAAACGCCATGGAGAGAGTCGCAGCGCTCGTCGCTGAAGGTGTAGATGCAGTCGTTCTCGACTGCGCACACGGTCACAGCTACAAAGTGATTGACCTTCTCAAGGAGGTCAAGGCTACATATCCACAGATCGACGTAGTAGTCGGAAACATTGCCACAGCAGAAGCTGCCAAATTCCTCGCAGAGAACGGAGCAGACGGTCTCAAGGTAGGTATTGGACCTGGCTCTATCTGTACCACCCGTATCGTTGCGGGCGTAGGTGTGCCTCAGCTCACCGCCATCTTCGATGTATCAAATGCAGTGAAGGGCACCGGCATCCCTGTGATCGCAGACGGTGGACTTCGCTACTCTGGCGACATCGTGAAGGCACTTGCCGCTGGTGGAGACTGCGTGATGTGTGGTTCAATGTTCGCGGGTACCGAGGAGTCTCCAGGTGAGGCTATCATCTACAATGGTAGAAAGTTCAAGGCATACCGTGGTATGGGCTCGATCGACGCCATGAAGGCTGGTTCAAGCGACAGATACTTCCAGGCTGGTGTCGAGGAGCAGAAGAAGCTCGTTCCAGAAGGCATCGTAGGACGTGTTCCTTACAAGGGAACACTCAGCGAGACAGTATACCAGATCCTTGGCGGTCTCCGTTCAGGTATGGGTTATTGCGGTGCACACGACCTCACCGAGCTCAAGACAGCGAAATTCATCAGAGTGACCTCAAACGGTGTGATCGAGAATCACCCTCACGATGTCACCATCACCAAGGAAACACCTAACTATAGCAGAAACGACTAGTCAGGATGGAGAAAATCATTATTCTGGATTTCGGTTCGCAGACCACCCAGCTCATCGGACGCCGTGTCCGTGAGCTGAACATGTTCTGCGAGATCGTCCCCTATAACAAATTCCCTCAGAACGACCCTGATGTCATCGGAGTAATCCTTTCTGGATCACCACTTAGCTGCTATGCCGACGATGCATTCCACATCGATTTCGACATGATTCGTGGCAAGTACCCTATCCTGGGTATATGCTATGGCGCGCAGCTCATGGCACACACATTCGGCGGCAAGGTAGAGCCAGAAGGCACCAGAGAGTACGGTCGCGCGAACCTCGAGTTCATGGATGAGAATCCTCTTCTCAAGGGTTTCGCACCGAACTCACAGGTCTGGATGTCGCACGGCGACACCATCACCAAGCTTCCTGAAGGCTTCCACGTGATCGCGTCCACTTCTACTGTGAAGTACGCAGCATACGCAGCCGACAACGAGAAGATCTGGGGTGTGCAGTATCACCCAGAGGTGTTCCACTCCATCGACGGAACCCTTCTTCTTAAGAACTTCGTTGTAGATATCTGCGGTGGCCACCAGGACTGGAGCCCAGCAGTGTTCGTAGACCAGACAGTGAAGGAGATACGCGAGCAGGTGGGCGATGACAAGGTCATCCTCGGCCTCTCAGGCGGCGTGGACTCGTCAGTAGCTGCCGTGCTGCTGAACAAGGCCATTGGCGATCACCTCACATGTATCTTCGTGAACAATGGTCTCCTCCGAAAGAATGAGTTCACAGACGTGCTCCGCGACTACGAGTGCCTCGGCCTCAATGTAGTAGGCGTTGACGCTTCTGAGAAGTTCTACTCTGAGCTCGCCGGCGTGCATGAGCCAGAGCGTAAGAGAAAGATCATTGGCGCAGGCTTCATCGATGTATTTGAGGCTGAGGCCAAGAAAATTGAAGGAGCAAGATTCCTTGCGCAGGGCACCATCTACCCTGACCGCATCGAGTCACTGAATATAACCGGAAAGGTCATCAAGTCGCACCACAATGTAGGTGGACTCCCAGAGAAGATGGGCCTCAAGCTTTGCGAGCCGCTCAAGTGGCTCTTCAAGGATGAGGTTCGCCGTGTGGGCCGCTCGCTCGGCATGCCTGAGCACCTCATCACACGCCATCCTTTCCCTGGCCCAGGACTCGCAGTGCGCATCCTTGGCGACATCACCCCGGAGAAGGTTCGCATCCTGCAGGACGCAGACGACATCTTCATCAGGGGCCTCAGGGAGTGGAAGACCAAGCTCTCTGGCGAGGAGGCTCGCCGCGTGCTTCAGGCAGGCGTGCCAGCCGACATGAAGGACGGTGAGATCGAGGTAAGCCTCTACGACCAGATCTGGCAGGCAGGAGCCATCCTGCTCTCTGACGTCAAGTCAGTAGGCGTGATGGGCGACGAGCGCACCTACGAGAACCCAGTGGCCTTGCGCGCCGTCACCTCAGCCGACGCCATGACCGCCGACTGGGCAAAGCTCCCATACGAGTTCCTCGCAGAGGTCTCAAACAAGATCATCAGAAACGTCAAGGGCGTGAACAGAGTATGCTATGACATCTCTTCGAAACCGCCTGCAACCATAGAGTGGGAATAATCAGAAAAAAGGCCTCAGACGCATGTCTGGAGCCTTTTTTGTACAGCCGCGCGCACCACGACCCCGACGGATTCGGCGTTTCATCCGGGTCGTGGCATAGAAACTCTCCATTT
>JAKSJM010000038.1 GCA_024398075.1 Bacteroidales bacterium
ATCTAGTGTTATCTAGTGTAAAGATAACACTTTTCCAGAAAGAAAGCATCGGCGCCTATGCTATTTTAGCTTATGGCCGATAAACAGGACTGTTCCAGTCGTTGCTTCAGATATAAAGAACACAAATGGCTGATCGAATCTGATCTCCTCGCCTGGCCCAGCTGCAGTAGGGCCAGAGATGACCGTCGATGCTGCTCCCACGCCTCCTTTTTCGTCGACACGAATCATGGCATTGTGATAAACAGTGCCAAGGCAAAGCGGCTTGTCTGTGATTTTTTCAAAGTCAGCAGAAGACTTGAAAGCCTTTTTCATCCCAAGATGCTGAAGAGCCCCATCAAGGGTAGTGCTTGTCGTAATGTCTATGATAGGGATATAGACATCCAGATGATTTTTCTTCGCAGCAGAACGGATCGCCGCCACGTCTTTTGAGATATCCAAGTCCGATGCCCCCTTAGGCTGAATCAATTCCAGACAGAATGTCTTCTCCTCTCCGAAAGGAAGAGAAACATACTGCCACTTGTCATTCGAGAAGGACAGGAAAGCTTCTTCGAACATTATTGTCGACTGAGACGAGGCGGTTCCATCGATTGCATGGAACGGCATCGATGTCTTTCGAGGCTCTGATGGCCATGGAGAATTGAAATATACAGCATTGACAAAAGCCATATCCTGCAAGCTGAAATCATCTGGAACTGCATTCTTGATCAAGCTGTTCGTCTTCTCTGCCACCCACTGGTTGATTACTTTTCCAGCCGAAGAGGCTCCTACTGAAGAGACTTTTGCATCATAATACAGGCTTGCCTGCTTCTTATAGTCAGACTTGACATGGAAATCATCACCTAGCCAAATGGAATTCGCAGACACCACCGTCACTTTCTCATCCACATCTTTCAAAGATTTCCAGACTTCGTATGAATACGACCCAAGCTCCTCGTTTGAAATCGCATCCGTTCCCAAAGCTGAAGCAATCTCATCAAAAGTGTCTCCGCTCGCACCAAGCCCAGCCAAAGACACTGCATTCGAGCAGCTCAACGGAGAAATAACCACATTCTCATCAGCAAACTCATCGTTTACGATATCGTAAAGACGATAGCTGAAATCATTGACCTTCATCTGAATAGAGGCCTTTGTCGCAGGATCCAGCTTCTGGATGTTATCCTTGAAGAGGGAAGTTCCCTGGCATGACACCATGAGAGGCAACAAAATACAAAAAAGACAATTCCTTTTCATAACACTATTGATTAATTGGTTCTACACTATCAATTATCAGTCGCGAATATAAAAAAAAAAGCACAAATATCTTCTTAATGGGCATATTTCTCTACAAAATCAGGCTTAACTCCCACGCTGGACGTACTTTTCCCCCTTCCTGCCTGCCACGATCCTCCCATGCCGGACGCAACCCTCACCCACGCTGAACGCGACACTCACCCACGCTGGACGCGACCCCGACAGATCCGCCCTTTCATCCGGGTCGTGGCATAGAAATCGTCCATTTCCTTCTCCTGCAGGACACGACTCCGACGGATGCGCTATTTCATCCGGGTCGTGGCATAGCAGTCGTCCATTTCCCATCCCATGCTGGACGCGACCACGACAGATTCACCATTCCATCCGGGTCGTGGCATAGAAACCGTCCATTTCCTTCCCATGCCGTGCGCGTCCCCGACAGATCCGCCATTTCATCCGGGTCGTGGCACAGAATACGTCCATTTCCTTCCCCTGCCGGACGCGACCCGGAAAATTCTGCCCTTTCTTCCGGGTCGTGGCATAGAATACGTCCATTTCCTTCCCCTGCCGGACGCGACCCGGAAAATTCTGCCGTTTCATCCGGGTCGTGGCATAGAATACGTCCATTTCCTTCCCCTGCCGGACGCGACCCGGAAAATTCTGCCGTTTCATCCGGGTCGTGGTAAGGCGAGGTGCGGTGGGCGCGGCAGAGGGTGAGTGGCGGACCTTTCGTGCTGCGCACTCCATCCCCCTCGCGCTGCGCGCTACGGACCCATTCACGAGGCCATGGGCGGCCACGGGTCCGCCATCCCACCCTCCGCCAGCGCTCCACACGCCCCACCGACACTTGCGCGGGTACAGCGCACAGGAGGGCGTTTCCGTGCGCAAGGGTGCGGCATTTTGATGGAAAATGGCTAAAACCTACCACACTTGCGCATAGGGAAACAGCCAAATGCTATTTTTTTGCGCAAGTGTCCGGGGTGGAGACGCAAAGCCGGCGGGAGGGCCTAGCGGGAGAGGAGAGCCTAGCGGGAGAGGAGGAAGGCGCGGAAGGCGGCGTAGGAGTTCGGGAGCGGGAGGCTGCGCTTCTCGCCCTGCATGAACGCCGCGAGGCGGGCTGGCAGGGTGGGAGCTGCGCCGACCGCGTCCTGGACGACGGAGGTGAACTTCGCCGGATGCGCCGTTTCGAGGAAGACGCCGCACTCGCCGGGGCGCAGGCCGTCGCGGAGCGCGAGGTAGCCGCAGGCGCCGTGCGGATCGAGCTGGTAGCCTGTGCGCTCGAGGCACGAGCGCAGGGCTGCGCGGATCTGCTCGTCGGAGTAGCGCGCACCGCTCAGGTCCTCGCGCAGCGCGCGCAGGGTGCTCAAGTCGCCAGCGTCGCAAGAAGTGGCGAGTGCAGCGCCATCAGGGCCAGACGTAGCTGGCGCGGCAGCGGCAGCGGCAGCCGCGCGGGCGCCGTAGAGGTCGAGGATGCGTTCGAAGTTCGACGGCGCACCCACGTCCATCGCGTTGGCGATGGTCTGCACCGATGCACGCGGCGAGTAGACGCCGCTGCGGAGGTACTCATAGACGACATCATTGGCATTGTTCGCAGCGATGAAACGCTTGATAGGCAAGCCCATACGCTTCGCGAAAAGGCCAGAGCAGAGGTTGCCGAAGTTGCCGCTCGGCACGGAGATGACCAGTTCGTCTGCGAGGCCGAGCTCCTTCATACGCGCATACGCATTGAAATAATAGAAGGACTGCGGCAGGAAGCGCGCGACGTTTATGGAGTTTGCCGAGGTCAGCGTCAGACGCGCTTTCAGTTCCTCGTCGAGGAACGCGCGCTTCACGAGCGCCTGGCAGTCATCGAAGACGCCATCCACCTCGAGGGCGGTGATGTTCTGCCCGAGCGTAGTGAACTGGCACTCCTGGATGGGGCTCACCTTGCCCTTCGGGTAGAGCACATAGACGTGGATGCCTGGAACGCCGAGGAAGCCATTGGCCACCGCGGAGCCCGTGTCGCCTGAGGTCGCCACGAGGACATTGACCTCACCTGTGCCAGCCCCGAAATGCGACAGCATGCGCGCCATGAAACGCCCTCCCACGTCCTTGAACGCGAGGGTCGGGCCGTGGAAGAGCTCCAGCGCGTAGATGCCCTCCTCCACTTTCTGCACCGGGCAGTCGAAGGACAATGTATCCCTCACTATGCCTTCCAGCGAGCCCTGAGGCACATCGTCGCCGAAGAAGGCCTTCGCCACCTCGCACGCGATGTCCTGGAAGCTGAGTTTGTCAATGTTCTCAAAGAATTCACGCGGCAGCTGCGGGATGCGCTCGGGCATGAAAAGGCCACCGTCGGGCGCAAGGCCCATCTTCACCACCTGCTCAAGCCCCTCCCTGAGGGACTTGTCTCTTGTGCTGTAGTATCTCATAGGCTAGATGGTGATTCCGGTGAGCTTGGCTCCCTTGTTTGACACCTTCACCACGTACACCTCGCTGCCGATTCCGAGCGAGTCGAAATGCTTCTTCATGAGGAAGCCCGCGGCCTCAGCGCAGGTGCGGTGGTCGCAGAGAGCGAATACGGAAGGTCCTGATCCTGAGATGTTCATGGCCAATGCTCCCGCTCCCAGCACCTTGGCTCTCAGCTCATCGAATCCAGGGATGAAGCTCTTTCGATATGGCTCAGCGACATGGTCCTGCATGGCGCGTCCTACGAGTCCAATGTTTCCGGAGTATAGACCCGCGATGAGGCCTCCTACATTGCCCCACTGGCGCACGGCGTCGTGCATCGGTACCGCCTTCGGCAGTATCTCGCGCGCCTCCTTGGTCGCCACTACGATGTGCGGATGCACTACCGCGCAATAGAAGTTGCCCGGCACTGGGAGCTGGATGATGTCAAGGGGCTCGTAGCCGCGGATGAGCACGATGCCTCCCATCACGGCTGGCGCCGCATTGTCGGCATGGTACCCTCCGCTCGCCAGGTTCTCGCCCTCCATCGCGCACATCACCACCTCCTCCTCGGAGAGTGGGCAGCCGTAGAGCTCATTCATTCCGAATGCAGCGGCAGCCGAAGACGCGGCACTCGATCCAATGCCGGAACCCGGATATATCTTCTCGCAGACCGTCACGTCGATCTGCGCTTTCTGTCCTATCTTCTTGAGGAAGGCACGCACCACAGGTGTGATGACGTTCTGCTCGATATCCTCAGGCAGTGGCACACCACTCTGGTTCGTGATGGTGAGCCCGTCTCCTTCGCTCATCGTTATCTCAAGGATATCTCCCACCTCGTCCAGCGCGAGACCTATCACATCGAAACCACAGCCCATGTTGGCTATCGAAGCCGGGGCAAACACTCTAACCTTTTTCATATATCTATCTGTTAATTCGTTTCCAATTCCACGCTTGACACCTATCACAAAAAAAACCCACCGTTTCCGGCAGGCCTCTGTATGAATCAAACCACACGAAGATACTCCTGCCCAGCTTATCGCTGACCGGTGGTACCAGTAGTAGTGGTGGTGAAATTCTGTGTCATGGTGCAATGTTAGTGATTCCATTCCACAATTCCAAACTTTTTCCGCTCTTTTTCTCTCGACATGTGCATGGCGGTCTCTCTCACACCTGGAGTCCAGTGCTTCGAGGGAAGACTTCGCGCTTCCTGCCATATTTTTCGTAAAAATTCTTGAAAAATGTTTGGAAATTCAAAATTTAGCTCTACCTTTGTAATCCCGTTTCGGGAAGACATATTTGCGGTAGTGGTGAAATGGTAGACACGCTACTTTGAGGGGGTAGTGGGCGTTGGCCTGTGTGAGTTCGACTCTCACCTACCGCACAAAGACTCAGCAGAAATGCTGAGTCTTTTTCGTTTATCTTGAAGAAAGTAGAGAAACATGAAACAAAGCATCGACATAGACACGTTGTTCCGGCTTTACTACAAGCCGTTGTGTCTTTATGCCGCGCGTTTCATCGGAGACGACCAGGAGATCGAGGACATAGTACAGGGATCCTTCATCTCGCTTTGGGACTACTGCCAAACGAATCCCACACCAGACTCTCCCAAGTCCTATCTATACCGCATGGTGCACAACCGTTGCATCGACGCCACACGCCACGACGCCAAGAAGGCTGTGCGGCTAGACGAGCGGCTCCACGACGCTCCTGAACAGGAGCTGGTGGAGCGTTCCCTCCTGCACGCCCGCCTCTGGAACGCCATTGACAGCCTCCCACACAAGCAGAAAGAAGTGCTTCTTATGAGCAAGCGAGACGGCATGACAGCAGCTGACATTGCCGAAAAGATGAAGATATCGAAGAACACTGTACACAATCATCTCACCAAGGCGTTGGACACACTTCGAAAAAAAATCAAAAAAACTTCACTGTTCAAGTAGTCACTTTGGCAATCTTTTCCGTCATAGAAGAAAAAAAGATATGGCGGAACTCCACGAAGACGACATCAAGTTTGTCGTAGACAGATACTCTGAGGATAGATTTAACACAGAGAAGGCTTTGAAGGCCTTCCACTCACGCCGTGGTGGGCGATTAACATTCAGACGCCCAGCTTCCGTGATTGCTTCGTGTATGGCATCATTGGCCATCATGTCGGCGGCTGGCATTGGCATCTACCAGATACACGAGCACGCCAAGACCAATGCTGAGCAGGCCGCACTCCCTCCAGCACCCCCCGCAGCCGAATATCCAGCATCACGCACATTCGTTTATGAGGGCACCGCTCTGGAGCAGGTGCTCGATGAACTCTCTGCGTACTACGGATGCCAGCTCAGTTGCAGCGAGAAGGGCAAGCATCTGACTGCCACATTCCCTGACGACGGGATTGAAAATATCATTTCTCTTATTGAGGAAGCCCTGGACACCAAGATAAAAATCGCGAAATGAGAAGGGTTATCATCTCCCTGATTCTGGTGATCCTGGCATCATCTGCCATGGCACAGTCCACTCTCAAGGATGGGATCAGGGTCCTCAGTGAGAGATATGGAGTCAACTTCGTGTATGATTCCTCCTTGCCCGTCGACACAGCCATCAAAGACATTGCCCTGACGGGGAAGTCACTACGCGCAAACCTGAACATCCTCTTTGCGGATTCTGGAATATCTTGGAGAACTAAAGGCAAATATGTCCTTCTCTCTAAAGAAACAGCTGAGCCTCAAACAGTTAACATACCTTCCACGGAATTGTCATTCGCCAACGACACACTGGCAGCAGCCTCTATCACCGGATTCATCGACAGAAGCATTGACGTCGCCTCCACTGGACTGGTCAGGATGAATTCCGACGTCTTCAAGGAGGCATTCGCCACCCTCAGCACCCCTGACGTAATCAAGACCATGCAGGCCCTGCCAGGAGTATCGGTTGGAATAGAGTTCCTTTCTGGACTATACGTCCATGGTGGCGATGGCAATGATAACCTCTACCTGCTAGACGGAGTGCCTGTATACCAAGTCTGCCACCTGGGAGGCATACTTTCCGCGTTCAACATAGATGCCATAGAAAACATGGATTTCTACAAGAGCGGATTCCCCGCTAGATTCGGAGGGAGAAGCTCGTCAGTCCTGGATATCAGTACGAGGGAAGGAAGCCTTGACGAGTATCATGGGCAGATGTCGCTCGGACTCCTGGAAGCCAGAGCATACATTGATGGTCCGATCGTAAAGGGCAAGACCTCATTTAGCTTGGCTCTCAGGCGCTCTTGGTCCGATGCCATCACATCCCCTATCTGCTGGTGGGCGAATGCCAAGGGTGGAGCTAACGCACGTAGGATGTTCTTCCGCTACTCTCTCTCTGACCTGAACGCAAAGATATCGCATAAATTCAACGACGGCAGTCACCTCACGGCGAGTACCTTCATCGGTCAAGACCTCATCAAATATAATGCAAAGACACACTCAGAATATGCCTCACAGACACTTACGGACAGGATGAGATGGGGAAACACCATCTTCTCTGTGAACTGGAACAAGCAAGTACATGACGACATCTCTCTAAAAGTGTGCAGTTACTATACCGGAAGTCACTCTGTCTTGTCCGAAGACTCTACCAGCGAAAACGAGGCAAGCCATTACTTGACATATATGGCATACAAATCCATGATAGACGACATCGCCGTGACTGGCGAACTGAGCTGGAAACCAGAGGGCCACAGTTCCCTGAACGCAGGTGGTGGCTATATCATGCACAGATACCATCCATCCCATTCGTATCTGGAGACTGGCAATAGCAGCTTTACTGGCCAAAAAGAGAACTCTGAATCAGACATTTTCACCTCAAACAGCCATGAACTTTACCTCTACGGAGAGGAAGAATATCGCAGAGGGATATTCACCGCAAACATTGGTCTGCGAGGCACAGCCTACATTTCCAGAAACTCATCATGGGCATTCCTGGAACCTCGTATCAATATGAGATTGGCACTGTCACCAAACATTGACATAAAGGCATCCTACACGCATATGAGCCAATTCTCTCATCTTATCTCCACCACATATCTTGATCTACCCACAAACGCCTGGATGCCTTCAAGTACACTTGTTCCCCCAGCGACATCACACCAAGCCGCAGCCGGAATCTATGGAAAATGGGAGAACGGTTGGAAAATGAACGTAGAGGGGTGGTACAAGACAATGGAAAACCTCATCGAATATAGCGACAAGAACTCACTGTTCCCTTCTCTGGAAAACTGGGAAAACAAGTTCATACTTGGAAAAGGAAGGTCGTACGGAGTAGAGGTTGACATGGGCTATAGGAATGAGCATTTCATGCTCAATGCATATTACACGCTGTCCTGGAACCAGAGAAAATATGATTTCATCTGGACCGACTGGTACCCTGACAAGTACGACAACAGACATAAGGTCACCCTACAGACAAACTGGAAACCAAGCAAGAAGTGGGAATTTTATGCTGCATGGAACTTCCACAGCGGGAACAGAATAAACCTGGAGTCACATCGCAGCGAACAGATTTGGTCTGATGGCAGCGTGCTGAGTTCAACCCAGCGGATCTACGTCAAGCCAAACAACATACAGCTCCCTGCATACCACAGGCTCGATCTCGGAATTAATATACATACAATCACAAGAAAGGGACGCACAGCCACATGGAACATCAGCATTTACAATGTTTACAGTCGCATGAATCCCATCTTCGCATATTTAAAGAAGGCACCTGGTATGTATACACTTTACTACGAAGGTATCGGAGTGGGTATCTTCCCTATCATCCCTTCATTCAGCTACACACTTTACTTCTAAGAATCAACATGAAAAGAATAAATTCCATACTTGGATGCATAATCATCGCACTCGCACTTCAATCGTGCGAGAAGACTTTCCCTCTGGAAGTAGCAGACGGGCAAATGGCGCATCTGACGTGTCTTCCAGGAGCTATGGACACCACCATCATAAGACTAAGTCGAGCTATCCCGATAGGCGATAGAAAGACACGGTCTGCTTCCGTGGAAACTGCCAATCTAAGAATGGTCATAGATGGGTCGGAGGTCAAGAGCCTTCAATATGCAGACAGCACCTTAGGCTGTGTACCCAAAGGATGCTGGTTTGTTACAAGACGCTTCTCGCAAGATGAGCATGTTGAGATATATGCGACTGCTGATGAACTCCCCTCCGTCTATGCCGAGACAGTCATCCCCAAAATATCTGGCGATATATCATATGCATTGACTCATGATGTGATAGAGGTGGGGATAACTGGCGATAACGAAGCCGAGCAGTGCAGCTACGGAATATCCTTGACATGCACTACTACCGTCAATCACTCGGACGGCACTCTGACCACTAAAAGCTACAATATGATTCCATTCAAGCAAGAGTCACTCTTGTTTGGCTCCAATATAAGCAATGATTTTCTGGATTTTCAATTCAACGGCTGGGTTGTGGGACAAGGGCGATATATAAGGGTATGGTCTACCAATAAGAAAGATTCCGGAGCCATACAGCTATCCATGAGGTACAGATTGCCAATTATGGATTATTATAATCCAGAAGAAGCCACAGTATCATACAGTTATAAAATCATGGTATACAAATTCACCAGAGACTTCCTCAGATACGTAACTGCTCTAGACAACCAAGATATGAACTTTCTCGCCGAATACGGACTCGCCCCAGGCGTCTTCACCTATGGCAATGTCTCCAAAGGCACAGGAATCTTTGCTGGGTGGAACTACGTAGAGTCCGATTCTATCAATATTGACTGACTTTAATGATAACTAGATTGCTCGATTATGAGAATAACACGAATCACATTGGCCCTTCTATCAACTGTCATACTGACATCATGTGAAGGAGCTCTAAGTAATTTTGGAGGCGCGCCTGCAAAAGAGCATACATACTACACCTTTCTGCCTGGCGAATGTCTTGCAAGTACCGAACTGATTGCCCACGTAGGAGGAAATGATTCATATAAGTGCAAGCCAGATTATAGCTTTAGTTTCCAGCTTAAGGACAAAAAGGAAGTTAAGACTAGCCGAACCAATAATTATGACTACTATATAGTTCCCTCTGATGAGGCGTACCAATCTTTTGGAAAAAACAAGAAAAAGGTAAAAGAAGTGTATGAACGCATGGCAGATGAAATGCTAAATCATATGCACGACGACTATGTTTGGTCGCCACACAACATTATGACCATAATATATGATGGCGGTATCTCTTTGACTGCAAATAGATCCGTTTTAGGACAGGCTAAAGGTGAAAATTTAATTCACTTATTCTCAACATACGCCCCAGTAGACGACCATAGGTTCAAGGTGCTTGACGATGATTTAGTATTTCCTAACCAGTCCTGGTTGGTCAACGAAGTCTATGGACTTCCCATCGATTACTTCACAATGATGGAATGTGGTATTTCTATCCACTCAAAATATGGTTACAAACCTGCCACCCAAAATGTCACTCTAGAGTTAAAAATACCTGTCAAAGTCGTTATGTTCTTAACATGGCTAAACGACAGAATGTCTAACCCTGACGCCCCAATACCCGTCAGGAATGACACTCTTCATTGTCGTTTTGTTACAAGTTTACCCTTAGAATAACCCCATAAACTCATATTAATATGAAAAGATTTTTTATCGCCTTGACAGCAGCAACGCTGATCATGAGCTGCTCGAAGAATAGCGTGGAAGCATCCTACAAGTTCATTGACGAAAACATTGTATCCTCAAAAGCCATTGCCTCCAACGGTGGCATGACCACCTGCTGGGAAAATGGAGATAAGGTAGACCTCACTGTAAGACTACATCGTAAAGACGAAGGAAAATACCTTTGGGATGACGGAAAGTTGCAGATGGAAGCACAACTGGTGTATGAGAACGGAGCATGGACGATTTTTGAGACGCCCGCCTCGGCCCCTAGAAAAGTCGAATATCTGACTATTTCACTGCCTTCTGCAGATTACAACGTCACTTTTGACTACTATTTCTCAATGCCCAATATCCGTTATATTCATTGGCATCGAACCATAGAGTTCAGGGAAGGTGTACAGGAAATCCCTGTCCAGCTACCGATGACCGAAAATCAGTAATAACGTTCTTTTACCGTAACACTAAAGCGTATCACTTGAATACATTCAAATCATCGTGGAAGAAAAACCGTAAGATCTATCATTTAGTTGTCGTTCAGAATAACATGAAAAGTCTAATAAATAAAGCCACACAAAGGGTATTAATATGTTTGATTCTCTCATCATCCCTCCTCGCCTGCACAAAACTCTATCAAGATTCATTGAATCTCGTTAAAAAAAATGAAACTGGGACATTAGCTCAGAATCATGTCACCATAAGTGACATAAAAATGATACTTGAACGAGACTTTCCCAAGACAAAATCATCTAGTGACTACCAAGATGAAATAATCCCATACATCGACAGCAATCTTGACACAATGTTGTACATTGTTAATTTTGCTGATAATCACGGTTGGAAAGTATTCTCTAGTGACAAGAGAACACCAGCTATCATTGCTGAGGGGGATTCAGGGCACTTCTCTTTGGAAGAGGGTAATCCTGCTGTCAAACTTTGGATGTCATATACTTCAAACAATATCAAACATGTCGCTCAGTCCAACGATTCATCCCTTTCATTTAGCCAGAACGAAATTCGCTCGAACCAGTCGTTTTGGACTGATGTCGTAACACCAATGTCAAACATAGACCCCCCTGTGATAGATTTTCCGAGCGGACACTGGGAGATTGATGTTACATCCTATTCTGAATACTACGATACCATTGACCACATGGTTCCTAAATGGGATCAATGGGAGCCATACAACGAATACTGCCCGTATCTAACCAACTACCCTACTAAAAAGGCCCCAGCAGGATGCGTTGCAATTGCGGGAGCACAAATGTTATATTTTCTCCATGAACGCTTAGGCACCCCTGTATATATGGTCGACCAAGGTATTTGTATTGGTGGCGTCGAAGGCTACTCAAGAGAGTTCTCTGGCATGTCTTCTCAAGTGTGGGCGCAGATGAGTCCTGAGTACCAAAACATACATTACCAAAATCTTCCAGAAGCAATCATGATCGGGCATGTGGGGTCGATGGTCAACATGCATTACTGCGACAACCTATTTGGTGTATATTCATGGGCACTACCAATCAACCTAAAGAACAATTTGTTTATGTACTACAACATAGAGTGCACCTATTCCGAATACGATGAAAATACTGTGAAATCGAGTCTTTTAAACCAGATGCCCGTAATAGTATGTGCTTCAGACCAAGCAATTCCAGTTAACGGTAATATTCATTGTTTTGTGATAGATGGATATAGATTAAGCCGCAACGTCACGTGGTATTTCCATCACTATGTTCTAGATAGACCAGCTACTATTCCATACCCTATAGAGGAACCTTATTCTACATACACATATTCAGAACCATATATATCAGAAATACTTATCAACTGGGGATGGTGGGATCAATGGAACGAGCAAGATCCCGTGAACAACGGATGGTATTCTCTAACAGCAGGATGGACCGTTGAAAATAACGGGACATACGATTATAATCATAATGTCAACATGATTACATTTCAAACAAATTAACGCCAATGAATATGATATCAAATCGTTTCGCCATAATTCTATGTGGAGTGATTCTCTCGTCATCATGTAACATTCTCCCAATCATGAACGACACTCCGGCATCTGAACACACTTTTCTTCCTGGTGAATGCCTATTGAGCACAGAATTAGACCATTTTAGTAATTATAACACATCATCTTCCTATAGCACAACTTCTCTAGGATTCTCCATGAAACTGAAGAACATTGAGAAGGAGCACATCAATGATAATGATTATGGATACTTCCCTTCAATTGAATCATACGAAGCATTTGGCGCAAACAAAAAAAAGATTGAAAAAAAGTATGAGGAAGTGTGTGAAGACTTAAGAAAAAGTCCAATCGACAATTTCAAAGAAACCAAATTCATCACTGTAATATATGATGGCGGTATCTCATTGACAGCAGATAAGCCTATGCTTGGGCACGAACAAGGCGAAAACTTGATGGATCTATTCAAGGAGGAATGGGTGGACAGAAGCCTATTTGAGTCATCGCTTTTCCGATCTATTCTTGGGTTGCCCATTGACTATCACTACATGACTTGCACTGACTTTGTTCTCACCACAAAGAAAGAATATCATAGGATGTCTCGAGACCTCGTAAAATTCAATCTGAAGATACCAGTGAAAATAGTAATGTATCTGACATGGCTGAACGACATGCTAACTGACCCTAATGCGCCACTCCCCATCGTGAACGACACCCTCCACTGCCAATTTACAGAGAATTTTCCTATCAAGGACCAGTAAATCAAGGCGAACCTTCCCAGGTCCGCCTTGATGCTTTGAATGTATATCTCTGCTAGAAAAGATAGCCGAGGCCGATGTAGAGGGCTCCATTGCCATCCTGGCCCTTGTGAGGGTTCGTGTCAGAGTAGAACTTGCTGATAGGAAGACCGTAATCCACAGCCACCACGAAATTCTCGTTCATGATGAAGCGAAGGCCGGATCCCACAGTGATGTGAGGAGTATCCTTCTCGTTCTTCACGAGGGCATCATAGAGGCTCTGAGAGAGCACGCCCTGATGATTCAGTGGTCTGTACGATGTGTCCATGCCTCTGAAAACCATGGTGCCGTCGCTGAAGAGATTCAATCCAAATGCAATATTTTGGTTCAATGCCTGGAACTGCACGAATCTCCAGCGGAGCTCGGCGGTGTACAGACCGGTATCCAGACCCGTGATGCGGGCGCGCATGATACCACGTGCAGTCTTCGAACCACCCATACCCTCGACATCATTTTCCACACCGATCACAGTCACATATGGAAGGAGGTAGTAAGGACAATGGTCACCGATGGTATGACCACCTGCTGGGAAAATGGAGATAAGGTAGACCTCACTGTAAGACTACATCGTAAAGACGAAGGAAAACTCCTTTGGGATGACGGGAAGTTACAGATGGAAGCACAACTGGTGTATGAGAACGGAGCATGGACGATTTTTGAAACGCCCGCCTCAGCCCCTAGAAAAGTCGAGTATCTGACTGTCTCACTGCCTTCTGATAATTACTACGTCACTTTTGACTACTACTTTTCGATGCCAAAGGACTTTTGTATTTACTGGCATAGAACCATAGAGTTCAAAGAAGGAGTACAGGAAATCCCTGTCCAGCTACCGATGATCGAAAATCAGTAATAACGATTTTTTTACCTTTTAGGTTTAAATTTAAACCTCAGTTTGGCATGCTATAGTGTATTTTTGCGACCGTAACACTATAACATGTCAAACTTGAATACGTATCTAGCTCTTGATTTCGGTGGCACCAAGCTCCTTGTAGGTGAGGTTGATGCATGCGGAAATATCCTTAGGAGCAAAAAATATCCCACTGGGCATGTAGATCAGTACGAAGCACTCAGGATCATGAAGGCTTCTATTGATGACTACATCCAGACTGTTGGTTGGGTCGCAGAAGGACCTATCGCCGCCGGAATCGGCTTGATTGGGCGAATCGATGGACGAAAGGGTCTTTGGCACCAAATCGATGGACAGCGAAACGAGTGCATTGACCTGGCAGGAGAGATATCATCTTACCTAGGCATCCCATGCCACATCGACAACGATGTCAAGTCCGCCACTCTTGCCGAAATGAAATGGGGCAAGGCTGCCGGACACACTGACTTCGTATACATCAATGTAGGCACAGGCATTGCCGTAGGCTCTGTATGCGATGGCAGAATCATACGTGGAGGTAGCTGCAACGCAGGAGAAGCCGGCCATACCAAGGTCGGCGTCAATCTCGGATTCAGATGCGTTTGTGGCCGTGAGGATTGCGTAGAGACCATCGCGTCAGGCATGGGCCTCGACCGTCTCGCACGCCACTTCAGTCCAGAATACCCAGACTCACCGCTCGAAATACCATCAGACGCGAGAGTGGACGGCTCCAGAATCGTAGAACTTGCTAAAGATGGTGATTCTCTCTGCTCTAAGATCGTGGACATCGCTTCACAGGCGATTGCGGACCTCGTGATGAATGCGGTCCGCTTCACCGACCCCGAAATCGTCGTGATGGGAGGAAGCGTCGTGTCTGACCCTTATATATTTGAGAAGATGCTGGGCAAACTCAATGCCCACACTATACGATTTGTAACAGGAGGAATCGTGCAGACCAGTCTCGACTCACGACTTGTGGGTCTTCTCGGCGCGGCTGCTGTGGCTATGCAGTAGAACATTATGAAAAAGATATTTACTATTCTCGCTCTCATTCTCCTTATGTGCTCATGCACGCAGGAGAAGAAACATGTGCTGGTACTTACCGAAAGAGGTGGATGGCATGCAGAATTCACCGCCGCAGCGACAAAATGGATCGTTGAGGAAGGTGATCGCCAGGGATTCGACGTCGTGGAAATCCACAACACCGACCCCATCACCAAGGACTTCCTTGCCGGATTCGACGCCATCATCCAGCTTGACTATGTAACCTATACATGGACGGACACCCAGAAGCACGCCTTCATCGATTACATTGACAATGGCAAAGGTGGCTGGGTCGGATTCCATCACGCATCCCTTCTAAACGACTTCGACGGTTTCCAGAACTGGGAGTGGTTCTCCGATTTTCTCGGCCACATCCATTATGAGAACTACATCGCAGAACTCAGCGACGGCACCGTAAGTGTGGAAGCCGCTGAACATCCTGTCATGAAGGGTGTAAATCCAAGTTTCATCATCCAGGATGACGAGTGGTACATCTATGACAAGTCTCCTCGCCTGGATCCGGCCATTAAAGTTCTCGCATCAGTCGATGAGGGCACCTACACTGCCGACACACAAATCAAGATGGGCGACCATCCGGTGGTATGGACAAACACGAAGAAGGCCGCACGCAATGTATATTTCCAGTTCGGCCACAGTCCAAAGCTGATCAATGACAATCCTGACTTCCTCAAGATGTTCTCCAATGCCATCACCTATGCCCTCGGAAAGAACGAGGCTCCGAAGCAGACCAAGCATGGCGATGCGGATGAGAAGATGCTCATTGCCTATGTATTCATGCCTAAGGAAATGCCTGATGCGACATATCTCACTCACATAAACTACGCATTTGGACATGTGAATGAGACTTTCGATGGAGTCTATATCCCAGATCCAAAACAGTTCCACGAGGTCGCCGACCTCAAGAAAAAGTATCCTCATCTCAAAGTCGTTCTCAGTATCGGCGGATGGGGAAGCGGGCGCTTCAGCGAAATGGTGAGCGATCCTGCCTGCAGGGCAAGCTTCGCCAAGGACTGCAAGCGAGTGATGGATGAATACGGCATCGATGGCATTGACATAGACTGGGAGTATCCTACACAGGATATCGCAGGCATCTCGGCGGCTCCTACCGACACCGACAACTATACCTTGATGATGAAGGACATACGCGAGGCCATTGGTCCTGACGCAATCCTCTCGCAGGCGACATGCGGTTTCGGACGCTTCATCGACTTCAAGAACGTTGATCAGTACATGAGCTACACAAACGTGATGTCTTACGACCTCGGTTGGGTGCCATACCACAACTCCCCTCTCTATCCTAGCAAGTTCGCCGATCCGTCGCAGCTTTCTGTGTCTGAGTGTATCGACGCACATCTCGCAGCAGGAATCAGTCCTGAGAAGCTCGTGATCGGTCTCCCATTCTACGGGCATGGCGAAAAAGACTTCCCTCGTGGCGTCGACGTCACCAAGGCGCACCTTCTTCCTGGATACACGTATCATTGGGATGAAGAAGGCCAGGTGCCTTATCTCACCAACGACAAGACTGGCGAGTTCGCGTTCGGATACGAGAATGAGAAGTCACTTGCCATCAAGGCTCAGTACGCTATCGATAAGGGTCTGCGTGGAGCAATGTACTGGTCCTACAATGGCGACAACAAGTCCGGCGACCTTCGCCGTACCGTATACCAGGTGCTTAACGGCATAGATCCACGCCTTGGTCTCAAATAAATGACAACACTATTCTAATATACTAACTTTATGAGCATTTTCAGAACAAAGCTGTTGGCGGTTTTGACATTCTTTATGACTGTCACATCGGCAACAATTTATGCCCAGTCACCAATCAAGGTAACTGGCCATGTTACTGACGCTGCTGACGGCACCCATCTTCCTGGAGTAGTCGTCTATGCGAAAGACAACCCTGCAACTGCATCTTCCGTAAACTTTGATGGTTCATACGAGATCACCACCAAGGGGGACGCAGTTCTTGTTTTTACACTTCTCGGCTATGATGACGTAGAAGTAGCTGTTGCATCAAGATCTGTCATCGATGTGCAGATGCATATTGCAACATCTGTTCTCAACGAGTCGGTAGTATCCGCACTCGGTATCGAGCGCCAGGCAAAGAGCCTCACCTATTCAACCCAGACGGTCAAGAGCGAAGAACTCACCCGCGCAAGAGACGTGAACATGATGAATGCTCTCGCTGGTAAGGCTGCCGGTGTAACCGTTACCCAGAACGCATCCGGACTCGGTGGAGCGTCTAAGGTTTCTATTCGTGGTTTCCGCTCAGTAAACGGAAACAACCAGCCTCTTTACGTAGTCAATGGTGTTCCTATCAACAACAGCTTGGGCAACCAGCTCGGTTCTCTTCTCTCAGGAGGCCACGATGGTGGCGACGGTATGTCAAACCTCAACCCAGACGATATCGAAAGCATCAGCATCCTCAAGGGTGCTTCAGCAGCCGCTCTCTATGGTACTGAGGCCGCAAACGGTGTCATCCTTATCACTACCAAGAAGGGATCTGCAGGTCACACAAGCGTATCATTCAACTCAAACACCACCGTTGACCAGGTAGCTTATCTTCCTGAATTCCAGAGCAGATATGGCGAAAGTGATGGTTACTACAGCTGGGGTGGAAAGTACACTGGAAACCTCAACAAGAAGCAGCAGGTTCTCGATTTCTTCCAGACAGGCGTCTCTACCATGAACTCATTCTCTGTCTCTACAGGAAACGATCGCAACCAGACATACATCTCTTATGGTAACACCACTGCAAAGGGTATTTATGAGGGCAGTAAGTTCGGAAAGCACAACATCACCTTCCGCAACATCACCAATATCGGCGAGAAAATCACCCTTGATGCCAATGTTCAGTTCATCCATCAGGATGTCATGAACAGACCTCGTCCAGGTGGAGCATACTCAAGCCCACTTCCTGGTATCTACCACGTCCCTGTAGGACGCGATGTTTCTCAGTACAAGACTGAGTTCGAGGTTTTCGACCCAGACAGAAATCTCATGTCACAGACATGGTACAAGGCTCTCCAGCCACATGAGGAGAACCCTTGGTTCCTTCTCCGTAACAGCAGACAGCAGATCAAGGACCGTATCATGGGTGGTATCAGCCTTAAGTATGATGTCACCACTTGGTTCAACATCCAGGCACGTGGAAATGTTGATGCTGACATCAACCGTGAGGAGGTAAAGTTCTACGCCACCACAAACAACGCCACCGCAGGTTCTAAGAACGGTCTCTACGAGTATGGCCAGAACACAAGCGCCATGTACTATGGAGATATCCTTGCAAACTTCAACAAGAAGTTCAACGACATCAGCCTCACCGCTACAGTCGGAAGCAGCATCACCGACAACCAGGGACATGGTCTCTACTCTACTTCTTACAGCGGAAACGGTCTTTCTTTTGCAAACATCTTCACAGTTGCAAATACCGTTAATCAGAACTTCAGCCAGTGGGACAACCACTCTCAGAAGATCGGTGTATTCGCTACAGCAAGCATTGGCTTCAAGGACTATCTCTTCGTAGACATCACAGCTCGTAACGACTGGTCTTCAGCTCTCGCTTACACAAACAGCTTCAAGAAGGGATTCTTCTATCCATCAGTTGGTGCTACCCTCCTCCTCAGCGAGATGGTATCTCTTCCTTCATGGATCAACTACTCTAAGATTCGTGCTTCTTACGCAAACGTAGGTAATGACATCCCTACACGCATCACGAACCCTACAGGTTCAGTGAAGTACAACGGCACAATCAACGCAAACACCACCACTCCATTCGGAGACCTCAAGCCTGAGATTTCTTCTTCAGTCGAACTCGGTACAGAGTGGCACTTCCTCAATGACAGAATCACCATCGATGCGACATGGTATCAGACTCATACCACAAACCAGCTCTTCATGCTCAGTGCACCAGAAGGAAGTGGTTATCAGTACTACTATGTAAATGCAGGTGACATCCAGAATACCGGTTTCGAGGCTATTCTCGGCATCACCCCTATCATGACAAGCGACTTCATCTGGAAGAGCCAGTTCAACATGTCTTCAAACAAGAACAAGGTGGTTCGTCTCCATGACGACATCAAGCAGTTCGTGCTTACAGACTCTGGATCAGACGCATATCGTATGTGGCTCACAGAGGGCGGTTCTTACGGAGACTTCTATGGTTACAAGTTCGCTCGCGATGAGCAGGGCAACATCATCTACGATGAAAACGGTCTCCCTACCAAGAGCGGCGACTACGGATACGTCGGAAATGCTACCCCTGACTTCCTCCTCGGATGGAACAACTCTATCGACTACAAGAACTTCTCGCTCAGCTTCCTCGTTGACTGCAGATTCGGCGGAAACGCAATGTCTCTCACTCAGGCAGACCTCGACTTCTATGGTCTCAGCGAGACTTCAGCAGCAGCACGTGACCTTGGCTATGTCGAGCTTGAGGGCAAGAAAATCCAGGATATCGAGGGCTTCTACAGAAGAGTCGGAAACCGTGACGGTATCTCTGAGTACTATACATACGATGCTACAAACATCCGTCTCCGCGAGTTGTCTTTGGGCTACTCTCTCCCTAAGAAGTGGCTCAATGCTACTGGAATCATCAAGGATGCTACCATCGCTCTCGTCGGCAGAAACCTCTGCCTCTTCTATTGCGCAGCTCCTTACGATACCGATGCATCCCTCTCAGCTGGTGCCGGTGTACAGGGTGTAGACTACTTCTCTGTTCCTGCAACAAGAAGCTTCGGTTTCAACATCAAGTTAGGCTTTTAATCCATGATGTCAACTATGAATAGAATAATCATTCTTACAATATCAGCATCAGCCGCATTGCTTTCGCTTGCCGGCTGTCAGAAATGGGAAGATTATAACACAAATCCATTCGGAGTCACCCCTGAGCTTCTCGCTGCTGACTTCAACGACGTGGGCGCTTACTTCCCTAGCATCCAGCAGGGCATCTATAACAACACCTGCCAGTGGGCATGGGAGATGCAGACTGCAACAAACCTCACAGCCGACACATGGTGCGGTTATATGATGAGTGCAAATCCATTCCAGGGCAACATAAACCCTTCTACTCTCTTCCTCATCAGAGGATGGGTTGGTGGTCATTGGGACCTCACATACCGTGACGTGATGAGCCCTATCTTCACCAGCATCGAGAAGCAGTGCGGCGAGCAGTATCCTCATTTCTACGCTATCGCTCAGATTCTTCGTGGTGTGGCAATGCTTCGCGTAACTGACGCGTATGGTCCAGTAGTTTACAGCAAGTACGGACAGTCAGCGACAGGTTCGGCATTCGATACCCAGAAGGAGGCATACGACCACCTTTTCAAGGAGCTCGACGAGGCTATCGCCACTCTCACAAAGTATGTAGAAGATTATCCTGATGCCAAGCCATTCCAGCCATTTGATCTGCTCAATGGTGGAGACAACGTCAGATGGATCAAGTTTGCAAACTCTATCAAGCTCCGCGCAGCTGTCCGCATCAGCAAGGTAGATCCTGCTCTCGCAAAGAAGATGGCAGAGGAAGCTGTTTCCCACAAGCACGGTGTGCTTGAGGATGGTGTCGTAGCAGTATCCGGCAAGGGTTGGGTAAACCCACTCAGCACCCTTGACGACTGGACGGACAACAACATGAACGCCGAGATGGAGTCAATCCTTGTAGGTTACAATGACCCACGTCTTCCTAAGTACTTCCTCCCTGCTGCAGACGCAGCAGTCCAGGCCGCTGGTTTCGAGTATAAGGGAATCCGTATGGGTATCAACATCACAAAGAAAGACACATACGTAAACCACTCAAGACTTAATACCCAGCCAGACGGCGCCGGCATCATCATGACAGCAGCCGAGATCTGGTTCCTCCGCGCTGAGGGCGCACTTAGAGGATGGAGTGGTATGGGTGGCACGGCACAGTCTCTCTACGAGAAAGGTGTTGCTACATCATTCGCTCAGTGGGGCGCAGGCAGCGCTGACGACTATCTCAAGAGCAACAATATGCCAGCAGCATATGTGGATGTCTATAACCCAGCCAACAACATCCCTGCAGACTCTCCTTACATGAACAAGGTTTCTCCAAAGTGGGATGAGAGCGCTTCAAACGAGATCAAACTCCAGAAGATCATCACACAGAAGTGGATTGCTTGTTTCCCTGAGGGCGTAGAGGCTTGGTCTGAGCAGCGTCGTACCGGATATCCTGTACTCTTCCCTGTAATGGTAAATGAGAGCCAGGGTGTATTCAAGAATACTGACAATGTCAAGAGAATGACCTTCCCTGAGTCACTCGAGTGGAGCGGCCAGATCGAAGAGGCAAGATCAAAGCTTGGCGGTCCAGACAACGGAAACACCAGACTCTGGTGGGATACCGGCAAGGCTAACTTCTAGTCTTATGATAAATCTAAAGACCCGCATCTTTTTTGAGGTGCGGGTCTTTAAACAATATTATTTCAAGCTATTTGCCAGCGGCAGCATTGTCCATCACCACAGTGCAGTCCGGATGAGTCTGAAGGATGCTGGCAGGCACCTCGTTTGTGACTGGACCGTACATGACCTTCTGGAGTATCGCAGCCTTGCTGCTTCCCTTCACAGCAAGGATAAGCTTCTTGGCGCTCATGATGTCCTTTATACCTACGGTAACGCCACCGAGCACGGCTGATTCAGGGAGGCCGCAGTCTTCCTTGATACGGCGCTGGAGATCATCGTCCATCGTGGAGACGCATGCCCCGCCTTCAAAGTCCGCACCAGGCTGGTTGAATCCAAGATGTCCGTTCTCTCCAAGACCAAGGATGATAAGGTCGGCTCCGCCACGCTTCTCGATCTCAGATGTAAACTTCTTACAATCAGCCTCGAAATCATCCGACATGGTAGGTAAGGCCAGGAAATGGTCGTCATCTACTCCGAGAGTATCTAGCATCTCATTCTTTAGCTTGGTGTAACATGCCCAAGGATTCTCCCTCTCTATTCCTGTGACCTCGTCAAGTGCGAAGAAAGTCGTTTCCCCGACCTCAAAGCCTTCTTCGGAAAACTTCTGGGCGGTGATTCTATGTAGGTTGCCAGTGGTACGGCCAGTGGAAAGACCGATGACGCCGTCTTTCTTCGAGGTTATCTGACTGATCAGAATGTCCGACATAGTGCTGTCGAAAGAAGCCTCGTCGCGTGTGCAGATTATCTTCATATTTTTATATTAATCAAGTTGTTGCAAAGATTGCCCATATCTTGCTAAAACGGGTTTAATTATTGACAAATATAGTTTAGGAATTCCTATATTTGTATATGCCAGAATACAGACATACAAAAGATCTTCCGGACCTGCTTGTGTCGGTTTCCTCAGTACTCAGACCACTTCTGGACTCTCCAGAAGTGCCAGATGACATGCTTTGGGAGATGGACATGATCTTTGACAGGTTGTCTGCGATCAAGGAGAAGCTCGTCGCCCTCTCTGGGCCAGAATCAAGCCTTGCCCTGGAAGAGATATTGACAGAGGATGTCACTCTCATTGCCAAGGACTCCATTCTGGTAGTTGACGACGACCCAGCCATCCGCGACCTGCTGATGGATTCCCTCAGCGACGTCTACCGTGTATATGTCGCAGAAAACGGCGAAACTGGACTGACGCTTGCCCGTGACATATCTCCCGACATAATCGTCACCGACATCACTATGCCTATGATGGATGGTTTCGAGCTCTGTCGCCAGATCAAGGCCATTCCAGCCACATCCCACATCCCTGTGGTCATCCTTTCCGGAAAGCACGACAAGCAGAGCATTATCCATGCCCTTGAGTCCGGTGCCAGCGACTATGTCCTCAAGCCGGCAGACATCACCGTGCTGAAAGTACGATTACGCAACATCCTGGACGAGAGGCAGCGCCTTCGCGATGCCATCCTTGTTTCCGGTGTAAATATGCCTACAGCTGCCACCTACTCCAGCCGCATGGACAAGGAGTTCATCGGAAGGGTCATGAAAGTCGTGGAGAGCGAGCTCTCAAACTCTGAGTTCCAGATGGGCGACTTCTGCCGCAGACTCGCGATGAGCCGAACAGCATTCTACAACAAACTCAAGGCCCTCACCGGAATGGGTCCCAATGACTTTCTGCGCATGGCGCGTCTTAACAAAGCCAAGGAGCTCCTGTCAAGTCACGTCCACAATGTCACTGAAGTGTCGGAGATGGTCGGATTTTCCGATCCTAAGTATTTCAGCAGCTGTTTCAAGAAACAATTCAACATAAGCCCAAGTAAACTATAAAGCATGACGACTTATCTGTGTGTCGAACTAAGCGGAGCGAAGCTCCTCATCGGCGAAGTTGACGAAAACGGAAATATCTTACAGTACAAGAGTTACGCGTCTTTCTTTTTCAACCAGCAGTCCGCGCTGGGCATAATCAAGGCGTCGCTGGACGACTATATAAACACCATCGGATTCTTCGATAAGAAGCCGGTTGCAATGGGTGTGGGTCTTCTCGGGCGCGTCGATACAGCCAATGGAATCTGGCTCCAGATAGACCCGAACAGGTCGGAGCCGATAACGCTCGCCAAGGACCTGGAAGAGCTCTACGGAATCCCCTGTCACATTGACAATGATGTCAAGAGTGCTACCAGGGCGGAACGCCTCTGGGGTGCAGGCAAGTACTCGAAAAACTTCGTCTACATATATGTCGGCACAGGTATCGCCGTCGGCACCGTCATCAATGGCCGTCAGGTGAGAGGAAGCCATTTCAATGCCGGCGAGGCAGGACACATGACAGCAGGCGTGAGCCTTGGCGTCAAGTGCGACTGTGGTCGTATGGACTGCGTCGAGGCGATCGCATCAGAAGTGGGCTTCGATCGCTGCGCTCGTCTTTTCAGCCATAAGTACGAGACAAAACTTACCATCTCGAAGGATGAAGGTGACCTTGTCAATGTCGACGAGGTGATAAGTCTAAGCCGCCAGGGTGACCCTCTATGCGTATTTCTCGTAGAGAATGCTGTAGAAGCCATTGCGAACCTCATCATGAATATGGTACGCGTCACAGATCCCGACACAGTCGTGCTCGGAGGCGAAATCTTCTCTGATGGATACATCTATGACAAGGTCCTCTGGAAGCTCCATCCTGCTACCATGCGTTTCGTGACCCAAGGAGTGATGCTTACCAAACTCGACCCGAAATTCATCGGTCTCCTCGGTGCCGCCGCTGTGGCCATGGACAAGTAAGCCCCATCAGTCCCCGATCTGGCTGATGAGGTACTCGCACTTGCGAGGGTTGCCAAGGGTCTTGCCCTTGTCGCAGGAGAGCTTGACGCAGTCATGCCACTCGCGGAGCTCGGTGATGCGGCAAGCGACCAGCTTCACCACGATGTTCATCGGCTTACAGCCTGTGATATCGCAAGTAAGGAAGGTGCCCACGCCATAGGAGTCCTGGACGCGACCCGCGCAGTACTTGTGTATCTCGATGGCCCTGTCGATATTCAGGCCATTCGAGAACACCACCTGCTTGGTCGCAGGGTTGATACCGAGCGACTTGTATTTCTCGATGATCTTCTCCACCTGCTCCTCCTCATTTCCGCTGTCGACGCGAAGGCCCTTGTACATCATGGCCATGCGCTTCGACAGGTTCGAGAAGAACACCTTGTCGCCGAAGCAGTCATAGAGGAAGATACCATTGTCACCATCAAATACGTCGCTGAACTTCTTCATCACGTTGAAGTTACACTCGAAGATGCCGCTCACGTTCTCCTCGAACGAGATGAGCTGGTGCGACATGGTGCCGAGACAAGGGAGGTTATACTTCATCGCCAGCCACACATTCGAGGTGCCGGTGAAGGTGCCTGGCCACTTCTGGCCCTCATAGACATCCTTCATGCTGCGGATAACCATCTCCTGATGCTCAAATGAGAAGCGCCTGCGCGTGCCCATGTCGCCGAAGATGAGGCCTGCGCCGAAGATCTGCTCGGCCTTGGCGCGGGCGCGCTGCTCCTCGAGAGCTGGGTCGTACTTCTCGAAGTCACCATTGATCTCATGCATAAGCTCTGAGATGGTGGAAAGGATAGGCATTTCCCACATGATGGTGGAGAACCACTTTCCCTTCACTTCAATGCTCAAGTACCCTTCTTCGTCCTGCTGGATATCGAGCTCAGCTGGGTTGAAGCGATAGCCGCGCAAGTATGTGAAGTACCACAGTGGCAGATAGTAGCACCTCTGAGTCATATACTCGATCTCCTCCTCGGTAATCACGACATTACGCATGCCCTCCATCTGCTCGCGGAGAAGTTCCGCAAAACCCTTCGGGTAGCGGGTCTTGTTTCTGTCGAAGAATGTATATTTCACCTCAGAGCGAGGGTAAGTCTCAAGGATATAGTACTGGCAAGAGAACGTATAGAGGTCGTTGTCAGTGAAATGTGTTACTATCTGACGCATAAATGACTGATTTTGGTCTTTTTAATATTGCAAAGATAGAAATTTTAGGTAACTTTGCATCCACTTTCCTCGAGAAGGAAAGAAATACTTTATTAACTTTTTAAAAACAGATTCACAATGGCTGTTAAGATTCGTTTACAGCGCCACGGTAAGAAGAATTTCGCATTCTTCCACATTGTAGTGGCAG
>JAKSJM010000039.1 GCA_024398075.1 Bacteroidales bacterium
CCTTCTCTTGCGGGACGCGACCCCGACAGATCCGGCGTTTCATCCGGGTCGTGGCATAGAAGCCGTCCATTCTCCTACCCTGCCGGACGCGACACCGACGGATACGCAGTTTCATCCGGGTCGTGGCCGGTGAGGCGGTGGGCGCGGCAGAGGGTGGGTGGCGGACCTTCCGTGCTGCGCACTCCATCCCCCTCGCGCTACGCGCTACGGACCCATTCACGAGGCCATGGGCGGCCACGGGTCCGCCATCCCACCCTCAGCCAGCGCTCCACACACCCCCTTCGACCCTTGCGCAGAGGGATGCAGCCAGAAGCCATTTTCGTGTGCAAGGGTCGGGAGAAGGCTGACTGGAGCCCCTAATGGAAGTCTAGCTGGAGCCTAGTGGGAGGCGGCGCGGGAGAAGTTCACAAGGACGGCTCCACCGACGACGGCAGCCGCCGCTAGCGCCTTCGGCCATGACATGCTATCCATACCTACGCTGATGGCTATCGCAATGGCTATGATAGGCTGAAGGTAGTTATAAAGGCTGACAACAGTAGGACGTAGTCTTTTCTGACCTACAGGCACTAGGAAGTAAGCCACGAATGTAGCCATGACGATAAGGTAAGAAAGTTCCAGATAGTAGGCCGTAGGAATCTGACTATAAGGAACTTCTGTAAATAATCCTCGAGCAGTGAACGGGATTGACACTATGGCCGAGAACAGGAACATCCACTTCATGAAAGTGATGGCGCTGTACTTTCTGATCAAAGGTCTGAAAATGCCAAGATAGAGTGCGAAACTGAACATGTTTACAAACATGAGGGCCCATCCGGCAGGTGTCGTATGGTCAATGGCTGAAGCTGCGTGAGTACTATTCAGGATAAGGCATATAACGCCAATGAAACTGATAGCTACGCCCAATGCCTTCTTCGCAGTGATAGGCTCCTTCAAGGCTACCGCAGCGATGAACATAGTAGCTATCGGAGAAAGCGTTCCCATGAGTGAAATATCCACTGGAGTGGTGCATTTACATGCGAAAAGAAAGGATACCTGCGTGAGGAAGAGGCCTAGCATCGATGCCACAAAAACACGAGGAAGGTCGGAGATTGCCATCTTCTCCGCCCTCGGGCCGGGAAGGATGACTGATGCCAGCCAAAAGAGAATGCTTGCACCTATGGCGCGAAGCGTGAAGAGCTCAAGCGGAGAGATAAAAGTGCTGTTCGAGATATCCTTGCAGATCACAATGTTAACTCCAAAGATGAGGTATGCTGAGAAGCAGGAAATATGCCCTGCCAGCTTCGATGTGTCCATAACCAAAAAAGACTATAACCAACCCCGCAAATTTAGCAAAAACATTGTTAAATTTGTAAGATAAAGATGGCAATGACAAAAGACATACTACTTTCCCGCATCAGGGAGGGTGGCGAACTCTCCGGAGCCGACAAGCTGAAGCTGGCGGCGATACTGAGCCTTCCCGCCATCCTGGCGCAGATATCATCGGTGCTGATGTCGTATATCGACGCATCGATGGTGGGAAGGCTCGGAGCCGCGCAGTCTGCCGCCATTGGACTTGTATCCACCAGCACATGGGTATTTGGAGGATTCTGCATCGCCACTGCATCGGGATTCTCGGTGCAGATAGCGCATCTTATAGGTTCCAATGATTTCGCTAAGGCACGCCAAGTCCTCAGAATGGGTCTCACGGCGGTGCTGGTATTCAGCTTTCTGCTCGCTGGAGTAGGACTCAGCATCAGCGGTGCACTCCCCCATTGGCTCGGTGGTGGCGCAGATATCGTCGGCGACGCCAGCGCCTACTTCCTCATCTACGCATCCTTCCTGCCTGCCATGCAGCTCGTCTACACCGCAGGTGCAATGCTTCAGGCAAGTGGAAACATGAAGGTGCCGAGCATACTGGAGATAGCGATGTGCGTGCTGGACGTGCTGTTCAACTACCTGTTCATCTTCGTCGCTGACATGGGAGTGAAGGGCGCTGCGCTGGGCACCGGCCTCGCCGAGCTCGTCACGGCCGGAGCCATGCTCTGGTTCCTGTTACGTAAATCCCCTGAACACAACATATTCCAGGATTCCGGAAGTTTCATACCCACAAGTAATTGTCTTAAGAATGCCTGGGGCATCACCGGCCCTATGTGGCTCCAGAACATAATCAGCAAGGGCGCCTACGTGGCCAGCACCGTGATCGTGGCTCCACTTGGAACCATTGCGATAGCGGCAAACTCATTCGCCATCATTGCAGAAAGTTTCTGCTACCTGCCGGGATACGGTATCAGCGACGCGGCTACCGCGCTCATTGGCCAGAGTCTCGGCGCACGCAGGAAGGACCTTGCGAAGAGCTTCTCGCGCATCACGGTCAGCATGGGAGCAGGCGCCATGACACTTCTCGCCGTGGTGCTGTTCATCTTCGCCCCGCAGCTCATGGATATGCTGTCCAATGACCCCGAGGTTATCAGCCTGGGCGCAAAAGTCCTTCGCATCGAAGCCTTCGCAGAGACTCTTTACGGAGTCTCCATTGTCGGCTACGGATGCTGCGTCGGCGCCGGCGACACCATGGTGCCAAGTGTGATAAATCTCGTGAGCATGTGGATGGTCCGCATCGGACTGGCGCTCATCATCACGCCTCGTCTCGGGCTTGTGGGATACTGGGTAGCCATGTGCATTGAACTCAATGTCAGAGGTTTACTGTTCTTATGGCGTGTAAAGGGAGAAAAATGGATGAAAAAAAGAATCGCATAAAATATGGAAAAGATTATCGGAAAAGAATTTGAGGGTGAGAGACCTCTTTACTGCACTCACGACCTTTACCTTGAGGATGTAACCATCCACGCCGGAGAGTCTTCACTTAAGGAAACATCTAATATAGAGGCATATAAATGCCGTTTCGAGGGCAAATACCCATTCTGGTGCTGCGATGGTTTCAAGGTAAGAGAGTGCCTTTTCACAGAAGGTGCGCGTGCGGCACTTTGGTACTCGAAGAACCTCGAGATGACGGATACTCTCATAGAGGCTCCGAAGATGTTCCGCGAGATGACTGGCATAAAGCTAAAGAATGTGCGCATACCAAATGCTGGTGAGACCATGTGGGGATGCCATCAGATCGAGATGGAAAACGTAGAGGTGGAGAAAGGCGATTACATCTTCATGCACTCCAGCGACATAAAGATCAAGAACTTCAAGCTTCAGGGCAACTACTCTTTCCAGTATTGTCACAACGTGGAGATTCACGACTCGAACCTACAGACAAAGGATGCTTTCTGGGAAACAGACAATGTTACCGTCTATGATTCAGTGATCAACGGAGAGTTCCTGGGATGGCATTCGCGCAACCTCAAACTGGTACGCTGCCATATCGGTGGTTCTCAGCCTCTTTGCTATGCAGAAGGACTCGTCCTTGAAGACTGTACATTTGAGCCTGATGCCGACCTTGCTTTCGAGTATTCTACAGTACACGCCACCATCAAGGGCAGCGTGACTTCAGTGAAGAATCCTCGTAGCGGAAGCATCGAAGCAGACGGATACGGAGAGATAATCATTGACGGAAACATCAAGAAACCAGCCGATTGCGATATAATTACAAGATAAGATTATGACATACAACTTCGACGAAATCATTGATAGAAGAGGCAGTTTTTCTGTCAAGTGGGACCTTTGCCCAGACCCAGAGGTCATCCCTATGTGGGTGGCAGACATGGATTTCAAGGCAGCACCATTCATCCTTGACGCTGTGCGCAAGAGAGTGGAGCACGGCGTATTCGGCTACACACATGTGCCCGCCGAATACTACCAGAGCGTCATCGACTGGTTCCAGAAGAGGCGTGGATGGAAGATCGAGAAGGACTGGATTCAGTACATCTGTGGCATTGTCCCAGCACTTTCTGTGGCAGTGGATGCACTTACCAAGCCAGGTGAGAAAGTCGTCTTCCAGACGCCTGCGTACAACTGTTTCTTCTCCAGTGTCAGAAACATTGGTAGAGAGATGCTTCTGAGTCCGCTTATCTATGATGAGAGCGGCGAGCAGCCTACATACAAGATGGATTTCGAGGGCCTCGAGCGCCTTTGCGCGGACCCTGCCGCTACCCTATTCATCCTCTGCAACCCTCAGAATCCGGCAGGAAGGGTATGGACTCGCGAAGAACTCACCAGACTGGGAGAAATCTGTCTCAAACATGGCGTGACCATTGTCTCAGACGAAATCCACTGCGAGCTCGAGATGCCAGGGCATAGATACACGCCATTCGCATCCATTTCAGCAGAGTTCCAGCAGGCATCTGTGACCTTCTGCTCGCCATCGAAGTCATTCAACATCGCGGGTCTCGAGATAGCAAACATCATAACCGCCGACCCAGAGAAGCGCGCTGCCATCGACAAGACCATAAACAAGTTTGAGCATTGCGACCTGAACCCTCTCGGCGTCCCTGCACTCATGGCAGCATACACCCCAGAAGGCGAGGAGTGGCTCAAGCAGCTGAATGACTACATCTGGCAGAACTACCTTATCCTCAAGGAGATGGTCGCAGAGAGAATGCCTATGATAAAGGTAGTGCAGCTTGAGGGTACCTACCTTGCATGGATCGACTGCCACGCCATCACAGCGAAGAGCGCTACCACCAAGGAGATTCAGGACAGCCTGGTGGCCAATGAAAAAGTGTGGATAAACTCTGGCACCATGTACGGTGACGGCAACTATATGCGCATAAATCTGGCTTGTCCTCACTCTGTATTCAAGGAGGGAATGTCACGCGCACTTGCTGGTTTGAGCAGATTTATCTAATTTTACGGATTCAAACTTTAAGACATACAGAAATGAAACTTGACGGAAGAAGAGAAAGTACAAATGTAGACGACCGCAGAGGTAGAGGCGGAATGGTTAGAACCGCCGGTGGCCTCGGAATCGGAGGAGTAATAATCGTAGGACTCATAACCCTTCTCATGGGTGGTGATCTCGGCGACGTGGTGAACAATGTCCAGAGCATGGGCGGCGTAGGCGGTGCTGTAGAGCAGACCCAGGTGGACCAGACACAGTTCACCGCAGAGGAGCAGGAACTTGCTCGCTTCTCTCGCCAGATCCTCGCAGGTACCGAGGATGTCTGGACCAAGATTTTCGCAGAGCAGGGCTGGGGTGAATACCAGGCACCTACCCTCGTCCTTTTCTCAGGAGCAGTCCAGTCAGGATGTGGCGGTGCCACATCATCTTCAGGTCCATTCTACTGCAGTGCTGACCATTGCGTTTATCTCGACCTCTCCTTCTTCTCATCCATGAAGAAGCAGCTGGGAGCAGACGGTGACTTTGCTTACGCATACGTCATTGCCCACGAGGTCGGACATCATGTTCAGTATCTTCTCGGCATACTCGGTGATGCACATAAGAAGATGGCTCAGGCAAGCCAGACTGAGTCAAACAAGATAAGTGTTCGCCTCGAGCTTCAGGCAGACTTCTTCGCCGGCATCTGGGGTTATTATGACAATGCTCTCTTCGGCTCACTCGAGATGGGCGATGTAGAAGAAGGCCTCAACGTGGCATCAAAGATCGGAGATGACTACCTTCAGAAGAAGGCACGCGGTTACAGCGTCCCTGACTCATTCAACCACGGAACCTCAGCTCAGCGTTCAAAGTGGCTCAAGAAAGGTCTCACCACTGGAAACGTCCAGCTCGGCGACACCTTCTCACCTGCATACAACACGCTGTAAGCAGCGTCCACATAGCACGAAAAACTGGCCCCCAACGGGGTCAGTTTTTTTGTCTCTCCCCTCGCCGGCCATCCTCGCCCCACCCTGGCGTCCATTTCCCGGCCCTGCTTGCCGCGACCCCGGCGGATTCGCCGTTTCATCCGGGTCGTGGCATAGAAATCCTCCATTTCCTGCTCCTGCAGGACGCGACCCCGACAGATACGCCCTTTCATCCGGGTCGTGGCATAGAAACACTCCATTTCCTTCTCCTGCCGGACGCGACCCCGACAGATACGCCCTTTCATCCGGGTCGTGGCATAGAAACTCTCCATTCCCTTCCCATGCTGGACGCGTCCCCGACTGATGCGCTGCTTCATCCGGGTCGTGGCATAGAAAACGTCCATTTCTCTTCCACGCCGGACGCGACCCCGACAGAACCGCCGTTTCATCCGGGTCGTGGCACTGAAACTCTCCATTTCCATCCCATGCCGGACGCGACCCCGACAGATACGCCCTTTCATCCGGGTCGTGGCCGGTGAGGCGGTGGGCGCGGCAGAGGGTGGGTGGCGGACCTTTCGTGCTGCGCACTCCATCCCCCTCGCGCTGCGCGCTACGGACCCATTCACGAGGCCATGGGCGGCCACGGGTCCGCCATCCCACCCTCAGCCAGCGCGCCACACGCCCCATCGACACTTGCGCAGCTGCAGCGCACAGGATGGCGTTTCTGTGCGCAAGGGGCGGGCATTTAGATGGATAATGGCAGAAAACCGCCACACTTGCGCAAAGGGATGCTGCCAAAAGCCATTTTCGTGCGCAAGGGTCAACGCAACGGCGCCAGGCAATGGTTTCGTGCGTGGAGAAGTCCATTCTGCGCACGAGAGGCGCACAAGCGAGGGCTTCGTGCGCGGAAACGCCAGTTTTGAGCACGAGAGGCAGCCCGAAGAGGGCTTCGTGCGTGGAAACGCCTGTTCTGCGCACGAGATACACACAAGCGAGGGCTTCGTGCGTGGAAATGCCTGTTCTGTGCACGAGAGACGCTCCAGCGAAGGTTTCGTGCGCGGAGAAGCCCGTTCTGCGCACGAGAGACACACCAGCGAGGGTTTCGTGCGGGATCACAGCGGGGCGAGAGTGAAAAAAGGCAGCCACGGATGAGGCTGCCTTGAAGGGTATCCCTTTCGGGGAAAGGGGTATTTGTCGAATGGACGAAATTAGAAGAGGTAAGCTACACCTACGTGGAACATAGCTCTGTTCATCTTAGGATCTGCATCCGCGATGCGGTTCATGAGGCCGTAGTCATAGCCTGCATCGAAACGGAGCATCTTAGCGAAGTCAATCATGATGCCGCCACCTACGAGGACATCGAAACGGCCGTAAGAGCTGCCTTCCTTGTAGTTGTCAGTAGTAGTTGATGCTGTGCCGATACCAGCGATGCCACCAGTCAGTTTGTTGGTAGATGAGAGGCCGAAGCTTGCGGTAGGGCCTGCGTATACAGTCCAAGCGAGATCCTTAGAGACGTCACCTCCGAAAGTGAGCTTAACAGGAACGTCAATGTACATCTCAGTCTTCTGAGAGTCACCGCTGAAGATGCTGAGAGCTGCTGATTTGTTGCTCATGAGATACTCAAAAGTAACACCTGGCATGACACCAAGAGCGCCTGCAATCTGGAAATTTGCATTAGCACCTACGTATACTCCATCAAAAGATGTAGACTTGTCACCCTGCTTAAGAACTGAATTTGCATAGCCGGCACCTACACCGACCTGGGCGAATGCTGCTACTGATACTACAGCTGCAGCAAGAACAGTAATAATTTTCTTCATGTGTAGAACAATTAAATGTTAATGACATAGTTATAACAAATATAGTGCTAAATATCCCAAAGCGCAACTTCCTGCACAAAATGTCACCATTTTGTATCAAAAAGAAGAAAAAAAACGCCCGACTCAATGAGCCGGGCGCAAAATATTTTAAGAATAGGATTAATATCTAAGGTAAAGTCTGAATCCAAAACCACTTGAGGAGGTGGTGGCATTCACTGAAGATGCCGAACGGTAATCCCAGCTTATGGCTGATGCACTCAAAGTGGACACTCCTCCCATAGGCCAGTATACACTGCTGGACTCCTTCACGAGCTCAGCAACATTTCCATTCATGTCATAAAGGCCGAACTCATTAGGTTTCTTGAGAGCGACTTCGTGAGCATTTGCATATCCCAGCCATGCCACCTCACTTGCCACATCGCTTCCAGAATACTTGAAATGTGGTTTGGCGTCATCACAACCATAGTCATCTACTTTCTTTGTCGTCTGATTATACATGAAACTGCCGCCATTTGACGCAAGCAGCCACGGAACGATGCTTGGAAGCTCAAAATTCATACCGGTAAGCTCATTAAGCTTCGTTAGGAATTTATTGAAATTATTGACTGTGATATTTGTGAGTGGATAATTGTCACCCTTCATCGACGAAGGTGCCTCGACACCCATCACGGCCTTATACAGAGCATTTGTAACCACGGTTTCGCCCATGGCACAAGCATTTTGAGGATAAAGAGAGTACGAATTCTTCGAATAGTAGACACGTCCATGGATTTCCTTCATCTTGAACTTCACGCCATTCACCACGAAACCGGCGTCTTCAGGCTTGGATGCCTCCTGAGTGAGACTGAAGGATGCCACTGGATACTGACCCTTTCCATTATTGTAATATACAGTAATTGTAGCATGCCTTTCGTTTTCAAAAGGATTTGCTGGTGCCCTGAAATACTTATATGAATCTTCATAATAATAATCAGCCATCTCCTTGGTGTCAGGCACCTCATTGAGCCAGGTCTTGTCTGACTTGAATACCAGATTCTTGTGGAAATCTGTCTCGAAATCGTCTATTTCAATTTCCTTTGGGAAATCCAGGCTTGTCTCAAAATACACTTCGACGTCGCCACCCTCAGCAGGGATTGCGGTAAGATCGGTAGAAATATCAAGGTACACTCCTGAGAGATGGATCTTCTTCAAGACTGAAGTTCCATTGTTATGAACGAGAAGCACATTGACCTCTGCACTATTATATGATTTATAATAGCCTTGATAAGTTGTGGCATCTACCTTGTCCATCACTGGAGGTATGAGAGCAATGTATTTGGTGACCTCAGGTTCATCCTGTCCTGAGATCCACTTGCGTCTCTCTGCCTTCTTGGCTCTCCAGCCATCAGACTCGTCACCCTCCATCCAAACAGACATGGTGTATTCATCTTCTGCCGCTCCAAGCACCTCGTATTTGAGCTCTATTACAGCATTTGAAGACCCATTGACTGAAGGCATGGTAAAGGTGGACATAGGATCCGCGTCAAACTTGATTCCAAACGCAATCTTCTTAGGGATAGAGATAACAGTGCCATCTGCAAGTGTGATGACAAGATAGTTTGGATCGTCATTGTTGACATCCTTGAAGAGGAGAGTGGTCTCTTCAACGGCCTTGCCAAGGAGAGTCCAGCTTGCGCCACCGTCGTATGAAACATACCAATTGTTATCCTCAATCTTGAGCTTTGGAGTAACAGCCTCGGCTGAGACCTTATGTCCATCAGCAAGGAGCCACTCGCCATCAACTGTCCAGTACCACTTGCCATCAGTATCCTGCTTTACAGAGATGACAGGATTGTGGCCATCCGCACCTGCTGCGCCGGTGTCACCCTTATCGCCCTTTTCTCCCTGAGCTCCAGTAGCGCCGGTATCGCCCTTGTCACCCTTCTCACCCTGAGCTCCAGTAGCGCCGGTATCGCCCTTATCGCCCTTTTCTCCCTGAGCTCCAGTAGCGCCGGTATCACCCTTGTCACCCTTTTCACCCTTTTCACCATTCTTGATGGCTGCTGAAGTGCCGTCAGTGAAAAGAATGATATAGCCGTCAGCCACCTGGCTGACTGAAGATACAAAGACCTTCTTATTCAAAGCATCAACGAGAGTCTTGAGCAGAGTCAAGTCTGAGTTCATCTGCTTCTGTGCGTCCTCGAGAGCCTTCACACGGTTCTCAAGAGCCTTGATACTGTCCAGAACGGCAGTATCATCATACTTCTGACATGCGGTGGTTCCGAGCATCAGAACAGCCGAGAGAAGCATGGTAAGCTTTACTATTTTTTCATAATTATTAAAAGTTTTAATTAATAAGATTGCATAAACACACTTTCAATTTATGGAATAATTCATTGATATGCAATAGATAGTGCTTATTCTATTCAGACAGAGTCCTCGCTATTTTCTCTACATTCAGGCTTCTTGCAGAAGCATCGAATATTTCTTTATATATGCCACCTTGCTTGTAAACATCATCAGGAGCACCTCCTTGCTCGACATGACCATTCTTCAAAGCATAGATGACATCGCTGTCAATAATCTGAGAGATGTTGTGCGAGATAATGATAACAGTACGATTCTGCTTGATGGCATCAATACTGTTCTTGATCTGCTCTGTAGCGACTGCATCCAGGCTCGCTGTAGGTTCATCAAGGAAGATGATAGGAGGATTCTTCAAGAACATGCGCGCTATGGCAACCCTCTGCTGCTGACCACCAGAAAGAAGCGTAGCCTTGGTCTGGAACTTCTCAGGCAAAGCCATCACCTGATCATAAAGATAGGCCTTCTTCGCCGCCAGCAGCACTTCTGCGTGCGTAGCAGAAGGATTTCCATACTTTATGTTATCCTCAATGGAGCCCTCGAAGATATGATTCTTCTGTAAAACCAGTCCGATGTTCTCGCGAAGGAACTGGGTATCATAATCCTTGAGATCCACCCCATCCAATGTGATCGACCCAGAATCCGGTTCATAGAATTTGTCGAGCAAGTTCACGATTGTACTCTTTCCAGCACCTGAGAGTCCTACAAAGGCCGTTATCTTACCTGGACTTATGGACATGCTGATGTCATGCAAAGCCTTGTTTCCATTAGGATACGTGAAATCCACATTCCTGATCTCGAACTTGCCTTCTATCTTCTCTGGCTTATATGAGCCTAAAGGCTCCTTGTCCTCATCGCTGTCGAGTATCTCGAAGAAACCCTCAGCATACACAAGAGCTTCATTCATATCATCAAATATGCGCTGAAGCTGCTTGATGGGCGCGGAGACATTGGAGAAAAGCATGACATGGTACATGATTTTTCCAATGCTCATTCCCGGATAGCCACTCAGCACGAGATAAGCGGTAAGGATAATGATGAGCACGGTGCCGATCTGCTCCACAAAGCTTTTCAAGCCATCGAAGAGGAAGCTAGTCTTACGCGTCTGCATCTGGTTGTCCGTGAGGCGGTTCTGCAGATCAAGCTGCTTGTCGCCTTCGATGCGCTCGCGGTTGAATGACTTTATCACATTGATGCTCTCGATTATGTTCATGATGCCGTTTGACTTCTGCTCATGGAATGAGCGCATCTGGCGGCGCCAGCCGGAGAGCTTTTTCGCCTGAAGCCAGGTAATCAGGAAATACAGAGGCACTATGCAGAGTGCTGTGAGACCCACATAGACATTGGCCGCAAACATCAGCACAAGCGCAAGGATAGCACTGGTAAACATTGGAAGGAGGTCAATGAAAAAGTTCTTCACCGTCATGGAGAGGCTGTCCACGCCCCTGTTTATACGGGTCTGAAGCTTGCCAGGTTCATTGCCATTGGCCGTGAAGAATGCCATACGGAATGTGAGCATCTTCTCGATGACGGCCTGAGACATGTCCTTGGACACCATGATGCGCATACGCTCGCCGAAATACTTCTGCCCGAATGAGATGAGTGCCGAGAGCACCTCCTTACCGAGCAGGACAATGGTAATGATGGTGAGGATGCGCGCAGCCTTGGACCATGCGAAGTTTTCCACGCCGATCAGGGAATTAATGGCATCCACTGTTCTATCGAGCACGACAGCATTGACCTGCGCCGTGAGGGAGCCGATAAAAGTAAAAGTCAAGGTCAGCAGCACAAGCCACTTGTAAGGAACAACGAACTTCCAGATGTTCCTCAGGACCTCCCAGAGTCCCATGTTTTTCTTTGGTGTCATATTGATTGCAAAAATAAGTAGAATATGTTAAATTTGCGTGATTACGAATAAATTGGACTCAATATGTACGATATGGAAAAAGGGCTCTACGTAGCCCATGGTCCCAATGGACCTATCAGCATCTGCGGCCGTATGGCGAATAGGCATGGACTCATCGCCGGAGCGACTGGAACAGGTAAGACAGTGACACTGCAGGTGCTCGCTGAGAGCTTCTGCCAGGCAGGAGTGCCTTGTTTCATGGCCGACATGAAAGGCGACCTCAGCGGTATCAGCCAGGTAGGAAGCACCTCGAAGTTCATCGAGAAGAGGTGCGCCGAATTCGGCATCGAGAACCCTAAGTACCAGAGTTGCCCAGTGCGCTTCTACGATGTGTTCGGAGAGCAGGGTCACCCTATGCGTACCACAGTATCAAACATGGGTCCTCAGCTTCTGTCGCGTCTTCTCGGTCTGAATGACACTCAGGAGGGAGTTCTGAACATCGTGTTCAGAGTGGCGGACGAGAGAGGTCTGCTTCTTCTTGACATGAAGGACCTTCGCTCTATGCTCACATACGTTTCCGAGCATGCTTCGGAATACACAGCCATGTATGGCAATGTATCTCCTGCCAGCGTGGGAGCCATACAGAGAGCTCTTCTCACACTTGATAACCAGGGCGCAGACAAATTCCTTGGCGAGCCTGCATTTGACATCTATGATCTCATGCAGTGCGAGCAGGGAAAGGGTGTCATGAGCGTACTCGCAGCAGACAAGCTCATGCAGAATCCTAAGCTCTACTCCACATTCCTTCTCTGGCTTCTCTCTGACATCTACGCTCAGCTTCCTGAGGTCGGCGACATGGACCTTCCTAAGCTCGTGTTCTTCTTCGATGAGGCACACACCCTCTTCGACGGCACACCTAAGGCACTCGTAGACAAGATCGAGCAGGTAGTACGTCTCATCCGTTCAAAGGGTGTGGGCGTATACTTCGTGACACAGAACCCATGCGATATTCCAGACAGCGTGGCTGCACAGCTCGGAAACCGAGTTCAGCATGCGCTGAGAGCATACTCCCCTAAGGAGCAGAAGGCAGTTCGCGCTGCCGCTGAGACCTTCAGGGCAAACCCAGCATTCAAGACTGAGGATGCCATCATGGAGCTTGAGACAGGAGAGGCACTCGTTTCATTCCTCGACGAAAAGGGAGCGCCTTCAGTAGTGGAGCGCGCACGCATCCTCTTCCCTCTCAGCCAGATTGGCGCTATCTCCGAGTCACAGAGAGACACCATCATCAAGCAGTCTCGCATCTACGGTCGCTATGACAAGATGATAGACCGCGAAAGCGCCTTCGAGGTGCTTCTCGCAGAGAGCGAGAAGGCAGCGAAGGAGCAGGAAGCGGCCGCTCAGGCTGCAGCTGAGGAGAAGGAAGCAGCCAAGCAGGCCAAGGAAGCAGAGAAGGCTGAGAAGGCCGCAGGCAAGGCCAAGAAAGAGGCTCCATCGCAGGGAAAGAAAATCTTCAAGTCCATCGCTACTGCAGTCATCGGTACTGTAGCCACAGCAGTAGGCACATCCGTAGCAAATGCAGCCACAGGCAAGAAGACAAAGGGCAGCAGCACCAAGGACATAGCGAACAAGGCCATCAAGAACGCGACGAGCACCGCGACCCGCCAGATCACACGCTCGATTCTCGGTAATCTCTTAAAGTAATTCATCATGAGAAAAATAGGATATCTTGCAGCACTAACATGTCTAGGACTCGCTGTCGCTTGTGAGGAGAAAGCAGACGAAGCATTAGCTGCCATACAGGAGTTCTACGAGTCTGGTTTCCAGACAGAAATGCCTACTACAGAGAGATTTGACCTTTACGACTTATACGAGTCAGACTTTGATGTCTGGAGCAGAAGCCAGGACACTTGCGAGCCTGAGAACGTAACGGTGGTAAAGCACAGTGGCATGAAGAACGCTTACGATGTAAGCTTCACGCAGTGGGACTACGAGACCACATTGACCATCGTTACGACAGGAAGCACCGGTGACTGGAAGGTAGACAACATTCTTTACGATCAGACACCAGTATTTGACTACTCTAAGCCTATCGCCATCTGCTTTGACATCACAGCATACCCTCTGAGCGGTTTGCTCACAGACTTCATCTGGACCGTCAAGATGAATGGCAAGGATGCAGTCATGAAGTTAAGGTTTGACGAAGCGAATGAAAACGAAGAGGAGTGCCGCCTCATTGGCACATTCGATGGTAAGGAGACGCGCGGAGTCATCAAACAGAGCGATGAAAACGAAGACGATTACGCTGAACTGGACGTATATACCGGTGACGAGATCGAGTATGTTTATTTCGTAAAGCCTGTTATCACAGACGATTACGACATCTATTACGCACTCATTCTCGATGATGAGGAGTACAGGATGGAGATCACAAGTGATAGACTGAAGTAAGCTTCATAGGAACAGACACATCAGAAAGGCCAGCTTGAGAGCTGGCTTTTTTCGTTTTTGCACCGCAGGTGCGATCGGGGGCTCTGCGCACATGGGGAGGGTGCTTCAAGGGGCTTGAGGTGTGAATGGCTATTCACTGCACCTCGCGCATGGCTCTGAGGGAAATGTGAGGCGGAATTTGATGGAGCCGGGGCTACAGTGGTAGAGCGGGGCGGGAGATGGAGAGGAGCCAGGGCGAAGCGGGACGCGGAGCCAGTCGGTGGGGTCGACGGCGAAGAGGACCGGCTCGCGGCGGGACTCTTCGACGAAGCCGAGCTGACGATAGGCGGAGCCAGCTGACCACTCGAGGTCAGCGTATGTCATCACGTCGTCGGGATGCACTTCATCGACGAAATGCTTCAGCAGCTTGCCCATTCCTCCGACGACACGGACACCAGGAAGGGAAGCATAGCGCACCCACTCATAGCTGCTGACGACGCGATCCCCCTTCTTCCAGCGTCGTGGGGCGGAGAACTCCGCCACTGCGACCAGGTCGCCTGAGGTACAGAGGCAAGCATGACGCACCGCGATGGTGCTCTTCTCGCCTGTGATGCGCTTCAGGAAAAAACCATAGCGATAGCGGCATGAAGCGTCGCCATAGCTGTGCGCCTTCTGCAGGAAGGCTGCGGCTGTAGGCTTGTCAATTCGTCGCACCTCGCAGTTTCTGGCATAAACTTGCTGGAAGACTCTCAGGTGCGACAGCACTCGCGTCTTCATCGCCTCTGGATCGCGCCTCCAGCGATCCTCGACCACGAAGATGTGTTCGCCAGTACCGTAAGGGATGGCACGCATCTGCTCAATGGCCTGCTCTGGTGTGGTCGCGCAGACCGGCACGGCGACGACGCGACTTGCATCTTCGATGCCTGCCTCACTTAACCATTGGTTTAACTCTTCCTGAAACTGCATGGTGTAAAGTTACAGTATTTTTTGCTACCTTTATATGTTTTTGATTTAAGCTGTTAGAATTGGACGCAAATAATATGAAAACTAAGACATTGGCCTTACTGGCGACTTTCGCCATGATCTTTTCGAACTGCACCGGTTCGAAGGCTCCGCGTACCATCGAAGACTTTAATTTCGAGTGGACATTTATCCTCGGAGACAGTCCTGAATACGCAGAATACGGATTCGACGATGCTCAGTGGCGACATCTGCATCTGCCACACGACTGGTCCGTGGAGGGAGAGTTCTCGAAAGACAATCCATCTACTCCAGGCGGAGGAGCACTACCAGGTGGCATAGGCTGGTACAGGAAGCACTTCCCTACCCCTGCGGCAGAGAAGGTTTATGTAGAGTTTGACGGCGTGTTCATGAACAGCACCGTGTATGTGAATGGAAAGGCATTGGGCACGCGCCCTTATGGCTACAGCTCATTCGCATACGACATCACAGAGATGCTGAATCCTGTGGGGCAGGACAATGTCATCGCTGTGCGCTGCGACAACCAGGATCAGCCAAACAGCCGCTGGTACGCAGGGTGTGGCATCTACAGAAATGTCCGCCTGGTATCCACATCCGGTACGCGCGTAGCCTACAACGGCACTTTCGTCACCACACCTTCGGAGGGCACGGTGGCAGTACAGACCAGTATCGAGAGCATCTGCGAGTCAGACATCACACTGGTCAATGCCATAGTGGACGCATCTGGAAAAGTACTCGCAGAGAGCACCCAGAAAGCGCACATCGGCACCGATAGCGCGACCATTCTCGACACCATCAGCTGCCCTGGACTCAAGAAGTGGGATGTGGATGAGCCTAATCTCTATAGCGTCAGAACCAGCATTTATACAGGGAAAGAACTCAAAGACAATTACTTGACACGCTTTGGAGTAAGAGATTTCGCTTGGGATGTGGACAAGGGGTTCTTCCTCAATGGAAGGAACCTGAAGCTTCTCGGTGTATGCCTTCACCACGACATGGGATGCCTCGGAAGCGCCGTTCATCGCCGTGCGCTCGAGCGTGAGCTCTCGTCGCTCAAGGAGATGGGAGTAAACGCCATCCGCACCTCCCACAACCCTCCAGCGCCAGAACTCCTGGAGATATGCGACGAGATGGGATTGCTCGTGCTTGACGAGGCCATGGACATGTGGAGAAAGAGAAAGACACAGTTTGACTACTCACGTTTCTTTGACGAGTGGCATGAAAGGGACATCAGGGACTTCGTCCGCAGAGACAGGAACCACCCTTGCATCTTCATGTGGAGCGTCGGAAACGAGATTCTTGAGCAGTGGAACTCCAGCGAAGACGATGTGAAGAACCTCACCGCCGAACAGGCAAACCTCCTTATGAACTTCATGAGTTCGCTGCCACAGTATGAAGCTGGAGATGACAACCCTAACATAGTGCTCACCAAGCATCTGGTGGCACTCGTAAAGGAAATGGATCCTACCCGTCCAGTGACAGCAGGATGCAACGAGACAGCTCCGTCAAACAACCTCCTTCGCAGTGGAGCATTTGACGTATATGGATTCAACTATCACACTTGGGACTATGACAAGATACGCGAGTGGTATCCAGACAAGCCTCTGTTCGGCTCAGAGACAGCATCCTCACTGAACAGCCGTGGCTTCTATCCTCAGCCATCGACACTCATCGAGAGACAGCCTAAGGAGTGGTGGATGACATACGAGACGCCTCATCATCAGTGCACCGCCTACGATGCCTGCTGCGCCCCATGGGCTGACCTTCACGAGCATGCGTGGATGGAAATCAAGAACAGGGACTACATGGCTGGCACATTCGTATGGACAGGCTACGACTATCTCGGAGAGCCTACTCCATATAGCTGGCCATCAAGATCATCATACTTCGGAATCTTCGACCTCGCTGGCTTCCCTAAGGACATTTACTGGATGTATAGGTCCGAATGGACAGACGACACTGTCCTGCATGTATTCCCTCACTGGAACTGGTCAAAGGGAGACATAGTGGACATCTGGGCATACTATTCAAATGCCGACGAGTGCGAGCTCTTCGTGAACGGAAAATCCTTCGGTCGCTCTCACAAGGAGGGCGAGCAGCTGCGCGCGCAGTGGCTTTCCGTCCCTTATGAGTTCGGTCAGATCGAGGTAGTATCCTACAAGGACGGAAAGGAAGTAGCGCGAGAGATGCGCGAGACCATTGGCCAGCCGTGCGAGCTGAGGCTCACAGCAGACAGAAGCACCATCAAGGCAGATGGTTACGACCTTTCATACATCACAGTAGAGGCAGTGGATGCTGCCGGACGTCCATCCCCTACCGCCGACCTGATGCTGCATTTCGAGGTATCTGGCGCCGGAGAGCTCGTGGGCATTGACAATGGTAACGCGGCCGATACACTAAGCCTCAAGGGCCACGACAAGGCCCTGTTTGCAGGCAAGGCGCTCGCGGTAGTCCGCTCACTCCGTGGCGAGTCTGGCCTCGCTACGCTCACCGTCGACTCCCCTGTGGGAACCGCAAGCATTGACATAAAAACTACATCTAAATAATCATGAAACGAACTTTTCTCACCCTCATGCTTCTCACACTCGGATGGAGTGCAGGAGCTCAGCAGGCCCCAAACTATGAGGCTGCTGCGAGATTCTCCACAAAGAAGATCTCACAGATGGTGCATTCCACCACCATCACACCGGCTTGGTTCCAGAACAGCGACAAGTTCTGGTATAGCTGGAAGAGCCCAGAAGGGACTCACTACTACATAGTAGACCCTACCACTGGCACAAAGACGGAAGCATTTGACATGGAGAAACTTGCGATGGAGATCACCTCTATCGTACACGACCCATTCGACGCTCAGCACCTCCCTATCCAGTCCCTTGAGCTTAAGGATGACAAGGCATTCCGCTTCGACATCCGCAGCACAAAGGATGTCCCTGACACTACTGCAACAGCGAAGAAAGGCCCGAAGAAGATGACAAAGAAAGTCTACCACTTCGAGTACGATCTCGCGTCTGGCAAACTCTCCGAGTACAAGCCAGAAGAGAAAAAGTACCCTCGCTGGGTCAGCGTCTCACCTGACGGAAAGACAGGCGTCTTCATGAAGAACTCAAACCTCTTCTGGATGGACGAGGAGAACATGGCAAAGGCTGCCAAGGACGAGAAGGATTCCACCATCGTGGAGCATCGTCTCACCAGCGACGGCACTCGTGAGCACGGCTATGGCTTCGGAAACTACCACGGAAACACCGAGACCGACACAACGAAGCGTCACATGGCTGCAGGCATCGCATGGTCACCCGACTCAAAGCACTTCGCTATCATGAAGTATGACATGAGCATGATCAAGGAACTCTGGGTCATCAACTCTGTTAAGGGTCCTAGGCCAGAGCTTGAGACTTACAAGTACCAGATGCCAGGAGAGCCTGGTCCTCAGGAGCAGCTATACATCTTCAACATGGAAGACGGAAGCCACAAGACCATCAGGACAAACGCGTGGAAAGACCAGCAGATGGCCTTCGAGACCCAGCCTCGCACCGCCAAGGACGCGTACAAGAAGTACTACAGCACCATCTGGCTTGGCGACAATGATGGTTTCTACGCAAACAGAGTGTCACGCGATCTCAAGAAGATCGACTATGTGCGCATCGACATCGCAAGCGACAGCACGAAGACTCTCATCTCAGAGCGCATGAACTCATTCATCGAGGGCCGCGACCTTCGCCTCATAAAGAACGGCACACAGATCATCGAGTGGTCTGAGCGCAATGGTTGGGCAAACCTCTACCTCTACACTTCAGACGGAAAACTCATCAGGAACCTCACGGAAGGCGCATATCACGTGTCTGACATAGTAAGTGTCAATGAGAAAGAGAATTATGTCCTCTTCATTGCATGCGGTGTTCAGAAGGGCGAGAATCCATACCACGAGCACCTTTACAAGGTGAGCCTCAACGGAGGCCCTATCAAGAAACTCGATGTGGACGATATGGATCACAAGGCCATTGGCTCAGATGATGGAAAATACGCAGTGCTCAACTACTCTCGCGTAGACGCTGAACCTCAGGTAGCCCTCGTGGACGGAAATGGCAAGCTCACACATCTCGAGACCGCAGACCTCTCAAAGCTCTACGAGGCTGGCTACAAGATGCCTGAGAGATTCACCGTGAAGGCAGCTGACGGAGTTACAGACCTTTATGGAGTAATGTACAAGCCATTCGACTTCGATCCATCGAAGAAATACCCTATCATCGAGTATGTATACCCTGGCCCTCAGGTGGAGGCAAACAACATCTCTTGGTCCAAGGGCATGCTTCGCGTGGACAGACTCGCACAGATAGGTTTCATCGTGATCACAGTTGGTAATAGAGGAGGCCATCCAGACCGTTCTAAGTGGTATCACAACTTCGGATACGGAAACCTCCGCGACTATGGTCTGGAGGACCAGAAAGTGGCAGTAGAGCGCCTTGCAGCGCGTTATCCTTTCATCGACGCCAGCCGCGTAGGCATCCACGGACACTCTGGTGGCGGCTTCATGTCCACCGCAGCCATCCTCAAGTATCCTGACTTCTACAAGGCAGCGGTATCATGTGCAGGAAACCATGACAACAGCATCTATAACCGCTGGTGGAGCGAACAGCATCACGGCATCCTCGAGCAGATAAGCGAGAAGGGCGACACCACCTTCCTCTACAAGATAGCGACCAACCCTCAGATCGCTGGAAACCTCAAGGGACACCTCATGCTTGTGCACGGAGACATCGACAACAATGTTCACCCTGCAAACACCATCCGCGTCGTGGATGCTCTCATCCGCGCAAACAAGCGCTTCGACATGCTCATTCTTCCTGGCCAGCGCCACGGCTTCGGCGACATGAACGAGTACTTCTTCTATCGCCTCGCAGACTACTTCAGCGAATGGCTCCTGGAAGACTCCGAGCGAGACCGAGTGGACGTCACTTGGCTTAACAATGACTAAGAAAAATGGCTAGCAGTTATCTGCCGGCCATTTTCTTTTTATGCTCTCTGACGAAGCTTGATGGAGTCCACAATCATTGCGATGGCGCCATCGCCCGTCACATTGCCTGCGGTGCCGAAACTGTCCATGGCGATGTAGAGAGCTATCATGAGGCCCTGCATGTTCGCGTCAAATCCAAGGATAGACGCAAGCAGTCCAAGGGCTGCCATGATGGCGCCTCCAGGCACTCCTGGGGCCGCTACAAGCGAGATGCCGGCCATACAGATGAAGTTTGCGTAGATGGCTATGCTACTGTCAAGTCCCATGCTTAGAGATATAGCGTACGCGCAAGCGACTATTTTCAAGATGCTGCAAGACATGTGTATGGTAGCGCAGAGCGGCACAGTGAAGTCAGCGACCTCGTCGCGTACGCCGACTTTCTTGGTCTGCGCCAGCGTCACAGGAATCGTCGCGGCCGATGACTGAGTGCCCAGCGCAGTGACATAAGCTGGAAGCATGGTCACAAGCGCCTTGAACGGGTTCTTCCTGGAGATGGCTCCAGCGAGGCAGAACTGCAGCACGAGGAGCGTCACGTGCATCACGAATATGATGACAATGATCTTTACAAACATGCCTAGAACCGTCCATACGCTACCTTCAGCGCCCATCTGGAGGAAAATGCCGAAGATGTAGAGAGGGAGCAGCGGAAGAATGAAGCTCTTGATGACCGAGAAAATCAGGTCACGGAAATCATTGAGAGCATTCCTCAAGGTGTCCCCCTTCACCTGCGTAAGTCCCAGTCCAAGCATGAAAGCAATCACCAGAGCAGTGGTGATGGTCATGAATGGCGGCATGTCTATGGTAAAATACGGAATGATCTTACCACTCATGTCGAGATCACCAAGGGCCTTTACCGAGTCACCAAGAAGCATCGGATATGTCCAGCTGCAAACGCCATACGAGAAGAAACCAGCCAGTACGGTAGAGAGATAGGCGATGCCGGCAGTGATGAGCAGCAGCCACCCAGCACCCTTGCCTAAGTCGGCGATTCCAGGAGCCACAAGGCCAATGATAAGGAGCGGGATGAACATCCCCAGAAAACCTCCAAATATGCCATTGAAGGTAAGGAAAAGCCTTACGGTCCACTCTGGAAAGAATAGCGAACAGATGATGCCCAATGCTATCGCTATGATGATGGCGGGCAGCAAGCCGAGGTTAATCTTCTTCATAATCTACTTGGTGTTAATGCCAAATCCACACTTATACGATCCTGCACTTACAGGAAGTACTCCCTGCGCAGGAATCTGCCCTGTAAGTATTTCCGCCACAGACTGTTCATTGAGAACATTGTCCGAATATGCAATCATGAAGAGCTCGCACTTGTCACTCCATGTAAGCGAATTCAGGCAGTACGGTGAGCCGAAGTAAACCACTGAAAGTGGCTGCTCCTCCGCCCACTGGCCAAAGACACTGCTATGGTAAGAGTTCGGGATGAGGACTGTCTTTGGACGTGCAGAGCCATCATGGATACCCAGGATGACAGCATCGTAGTCCTCCAGATTCTTCTTCATGCTCAAGAGAGCATCGTCTGAGGCCTCTGATGGCAGATAGAAAACATCCACTCCCCTCTCGGCGAGGGTCTCGCCGAGCACTGTGGTGTCATCCTTGGTCACGCCGCTGGTAGGGTCAAAGCCAGAGAGACCATTGTAATTACCATTGCCCAGATACTTTCTCTGCTGCCAAGTCACGCCATATCCCAGATATGCGACTCTCTTCTGCTCTGAGACTGCAGGAAGCGCACCTTCGTCGCACTTCACCAGCGTCATGCTCTGTCTAGAGATTTCCCTTATAAGTTCATAGTCCGAGGCCCTGTCAGCGATGCCCTGAAGCATCGCGGTGGTGTCTACAATGGCAGTGTAGCCCTCGTCAAGCAAGCCAGCGTCGCGCTTCAGCGCAAGCGCCTTGCGAACTCTTCTGTCGAGATCCTCTGCATCAAGTTCGCCATCTTCCACCATCTTCGTGAAGAGGTCGAGGGTACCGAGCACATCGTTTGGCATCAGCATTATGTCCACGCCAGCCTTGTACGCAGCGAGGTTCACGTCTGTAGGCTTCTTGCCAGCAGCCACTCCCTTCATGCCAAGTGCATCGGTGACCACTACACCATTGAATCCGAGTTCTTCCTTAAGAAGACCGGTCACTATAGGCTTCGAAATAGAAGACACAGTAGAGTCAAGTGCAGGGATGAGAAGATGTCCCATCATCACGAATGCCACGCCGTCATCGATGAGTTTTCTGAACGGGTACAACTCTATGGAGTCAAGCCTTTCACGGGTAAACTCCAGCACAGGAAGTCCCTTATGCGAGTCGACATTTGTATCTCCATGGCCAGGGAAATGCTTGGCACAGGCATAGATGCCAGCATCCTGCATGCCTCGCATGTATGCCGAAGCCATCTGAGCCACCTTCACCTTGTCCTCTCCAAATGAGCGCGTACCGATCACAGGGTTCGCCGGATTAATATTCACATCTGCCACCGGAGCATAGTCAATGAGAATGTTTGCCAGTTTACACTCCTCTCCCACGGCTACACCCATCTTGTAGACCAGCTCATCGGAAGCGAGCGCACCGAGCTGCATCTGACGAGGAAAAAACGGGAACTCGCTGAAACGCATGGAAGGGCCCCACTCTCCATCAATGGAGATGATAAGAGGAATCTTCGCCAGCTCCTGAAGGTGATTCAGGCGCGTGATGTTCGGCACCAACTGGTCATCCATTACGATGAAACCTCCGATGCCTTCCTTCACCAAGGAGTCCTGCAGCGCCTTCGCACTTTCACCCTGACGCGAATCCATGGCAATGGTTATGAGCTGAGCCACCTTCTCGCGGGTGGTCATCTGCGCAAGCAGATCATCAACCCTCGTATCTACCGCGAGTTTCTTAGAAGTACAAGAAGCCATCATCATAGCCAACATTGCAGAGAATAATAAAGTCTTCCTCATTTTTATAATTTTTCTCAAAGATAATCAAATTCAAGGATAGGAATGATATTTGATTTTTAATTATTAATTAGTAATATTGCAAATTAGTGGAAATTATTAACATCTAATTCTATAAGACTATGGTTTACAAAATTATCGACATCGAGGGAATCGGCGAGGTTTACGCTGAGAAACTCATCGCTGCTGGCATCGAGACCGCAGCTCAGCTTCTTGACAAGTGCGCTGCACCTGCAGGCCGTAAGGCTCTCGCAGAGGCTACTGGTATTTCAGACAAGCTCATTCTCACATGGGCAAACCACGCTGACCTTTTCCGCGTAAAGGGTGTAGGTCCTCAGTTCGCTGAGCTCCTTGAGGCTGCTGGCGTTGATACCGTTAAGGAGCTTGGACACAGAAGAGCAGACAACCTCGCAGCTAAGATGCTTGAGGTAAATGAGGCTAAGCACCTCGTTCGTCGCGTACCTGTAGAGAAGGAGATCCAGAAGATGATCGATCAGGCTAAGGAGATGCCTGCAGTCATGACTTACTAGTCTTCTCACATAAGAAAGAAGGCCGTCGCTGTTTCAGCGATGGCCTTTTTCGTAGCCTCCAACCGGTCCGGCGAGGGTTTCGTGCGCAGGGACAGCCATTCTGCGCACGGGAGGCGACGCGGCGAGGGTTTCGTGCGCAGAGACAGCCATTTTGCGCACGGGAGGCGGTGCGGCAAGGGTTTGGTGCGCAGGGACGACCATTCTGCGCACGGGAGACGATGGGAGGACGGGAGGCGAATGGGCGGGCAAAGCCGTGGCCGCCCATGGCCTCGTGAATGGGTACCTCGCGCAGCGAGGGGGGATGGAGTGCGAAGCACGCAAGCTTTGTGGCCCATTCGCCTCCGGCCGACCTCGCCCTTTGCGGCGAGGGTTTC